>JALSLJ010000074.1 GCA_026988315.1 Sulfurimonas sp.
CAACCATTTTAATAAGTTGGGCTACTTGCTTTGGAGTAAATTTAAGCTCATTTACTTGTTTCTCTTTTAACTCTCTAGCAACTTCATTAGCAACAATGTTAGCGATACCCACAGGGTTATTGTTCTCTGATAAAGACTCCTCAAAAAAGCAAGATAGTTTCTCATCTCGTGCTAGAGTATTAGCTATTTCACTATTGAGTCCAAGTTTATTGGTGTATTTGTTAAAGTTTGTTTGTTGGGTTTCACTCATAGCTACCACTTCACCATCTACCTGCACTTTTTTAGCTTGAGGTTTCTTTTCACTCTGAGGTGTTTTTTTCTTTTTAGTATAAGAGTCTTTGAGACCTACAATTTTGTTAAATACAGGCTTCTTATCAGTGTACTCAATAGGATCTGCATAAAAATACCCTTCTCTTTCAAATTGAAATCTAACATCTGCTTTTTCAGTTATAACTGCAGGCTCAATAAGAGCATTTTTGATTATTTTTAGAGAATGAGGGTTTAAATCTTCTAATCCTTCTGGTGCTTCTGAGGAGTATAATCTGTCATAAACTCTCACTTCCACTCTCTTAGCTTCTTTAGCACTTACCCATTGGATGGCACTTTTTACTTTGATGCCACTTGTGTCTGAACCACTTTTGGACTCAGGATGATACTCAGCTTTGATCTCAATTATATTACCATTTTTATCTTTGATAATTTCCTTACAAGTGATAATATAAGCATGTTTTAGACGCACGCTCTGCTTAGGTGTAAGGCGGAAGTAACCTTTTGGGGGATTCTCCATAAAGTCATCTCGCTCTATATAAATTTCTTTAGAGAAAGGCAATTTTCTTGAACCCTCTTTAGGTATATCATCTGGATAGTAAGAGGCGCTAAGCTCTTCACACCCTTCATAATTTTCAATCGTCACTTTAAGTGGATTAAGTACACACATAACGCGAGGCACTTTTGTATTTAAATCATCTCTTATACAAAATTCAAGCTGTGCAACATCAACCACTGAATTTGCTTTTGCAATACCTATTTGCTCACAAAAGTTTAAAATTGATTCTGGAGTATAACCTCTTCTTCTATATCCGGCAATCGTAGGCAAACGAGGATCATCCCAACCAGAGACTTGCCCCCCCTCAACCAACTCTAAAAGCTTTCTTTTACTCATAACAGTGTAGTTGATACTAAGTCTTGCAAACTCATACTGGTAAGGGCGTGGTGATGTAAGCCCTAGAGTATCAAGTACCCAGTTATAAATATCACGGTTATTTTCAAACTCTAGTGTACAAAAAGAGTGAGTAATCCCTTCAAGGTAGTCAGATAAACAGTGAGCAAAGTCATACATTGGATAAATTGCCCATCTATCGCCTGCTCTAAAGTGATGTGCGTGTCGAATGCGATATAAAAGTGGATCTCTCATTTTCATATTGGCAGCGGACATATCAATCTTAGCACGAAGAACATGTTCACCATCTTGAAACTCACCATTTTTCATTCTCTCAAAAAGATCTAGGTTTTCTTTTACAGAGCGATCAGCATATTTACTCCGTTTTCCAGATTCAGTAACAGTGCCACGGTATTCACGCATCTCCTCTTCATCTAAAGAATCAACATATGCTTTGCCCATTTTGATAAGTTCTAGTGCATAATCGTATATCTTAGGGAAGTAATCAGAGGTGTATCGAACACTTTTGCCAAAGTCAAATCCAAGCCATTCTACAGCACTTTTAAGAGCTTCAACATATTGTGTGTCCTCTTTTGTTGGATTCGTATCATCCATCCTAAGGAAACAGTGACCATTGTAGTCATTGGCAATGCCAAAATTTATAGCAATTGATTTTGCATGTCCAATGTGTGGAAAGCCATTTGGTTCAGGAGGAAACCTAGTGACAATCTTTTTGTATTTACCAGATCTTAAATCCTCTTCAACTATTGTGCGTAAAAAATCTTTGCTCTCACTCATTATTATTTAACCTTTTGATTTTGAAACTTTTTTAAGAATTGTATTTTACCCTATTAGAGCTTGTAGCATCTTAGATATAGCAAATTAGTCAATTGAAAATCAGTCCATATTGCTTATTTGGAACTACAAAGCAAGGCTTTTATTTTTAGCGTAAAACTGATGTTTTTACCATTTTTTTGTACACCTTTTGCACTAAAGTCACCTTTGTCATAGCTATAGTTCATCTCTATTTTTTGAGTGGTATTGTTAGCATCTAAATTCACTGTAATGATTCCTGTTCTTGGTTTGCCTTTGATTCTTTTGTCTGCATGGATATCTGTTATAGTTAGAGTTGCAGATTTTACACTAATAGTTGAACCGATAAAAATAGTCTTGAAGTTTTTTCCTGTCTCAACTATCGCCTTATAGTTAGCTTTTTTAAAAATACCGTACCCACCTAAGTTTAGTGTAACATCCCCAACTTGAGAAAGATCACAGCTGGTATGTTTTGGAGCAGAACACAATGCCAAAGAAGAGATAAGTGCCAAAGAGAGAATGATTTTTTTCATGAATAACCTTTGTAATTAGTATCTAGCTAAATTATAAAATACATTATATCTAATTAATGTTTTTTCACTTGGTCTTGGATATTTGCTGTATGCGTATTCTATCGTTTCTTTTGTTGTATCATCAAGTATATAGTAGCCACTTTTATCAAGAAACCTAAAGTCTGACATATCCCCGTTTGGGTGGAGGTAGAACTCTATCACATTTGTTTTATTGACATTTAGGTCTCTTGGAAGATTAACTCTTGCTACACGGGTTAAGACCTGTTGAGTGATTCGTCTCATAATCTCTTGATTATCTAAAATATATTGTTGTTGCCCTTGAGAGAGTTTTCCAAATTCATCTCCATAAAGCTCTTTGATATTTTGGCTTATGTTACTTTTTGAAGATGTTCTCTTTTTTACTTTAACTTCTTCTTCATCAGATTTATCTTGTGAGAGTAGGGCATATAAAACATCTTTTGGTTTTTCTTTAGTTTCTTTTTTTGTTGTGTTTTGATCTTTTTCAAGCGTAATATATGCTTTTTCTATTTCAATCTCTTCTATTTTTGGTTTTGGTGTCTCTTTTGGCTTAGTGTTGATTTGTGGCTGCTTGATTTTTTGTTTTGGTGGCTCAAACTTGATAAGCGGTTTTTTGACAATCTCTTTGAGTTGAGAGCCCTTTGGCATTGGTGGTGCTATTTGTGGTTGCTCTATTTTTTGTTTTGTTACGCCTGATTCTTTATGCTTTGGAGGCATCTCTTTAAGCGAGATTTTAATCTTTTTTTCTTGCTCTTGCAGAGGGCTCTCTTTTTCAGGAATTTTACTTAGTAAAACCCAAAATAGTAGTAAAAATAATAAGTGAATTAAAAGTGCCACAAATAGGGCAAATGTAGAACGGTTCATGTTTTCCATTTTAACTAAAATTTAGTGATAGAATTATAACAGATATAAATTAATAGTTCTTTGCTATAATAACAAAAAAAATAGAAGGTCATTAAATGAGCACAGGCGCATCAATAAAAGCTTTTGAAGAAGCACAACAACTAATTCCAGGTGGAGTTAACTCTCCAGTAAGAGCATTTAAAAGTGTTGGAGGAACTCCAATTTTTATTACTGAGGGTGAGGGTGCTTATTTAACAGATGTTGATGGTAACAAGTATGTAGATTTTGTACAGAGTTGGGGACCACTTATTTTTGGTCACAGAGATGAGTCAATAGAAGCTGCTGTTATAGAAGCTGTTAAGCACGGACTTAGCTTTGGTGCACCAACTGTTGCAGAAACAGAACTTGCAAAACTTGTTGTTTCATTTTTTGATTCTGTTGATAAAGTTAGATTTGTAAGTTCTGGAACAGAAGCTGTTATGAGTGCTATCCGTTTAGCTCGTGGATTTACTGGCAAAGATGATATAGTAAAGTTTACTGGATGTTACCATGGGCATAGTGATTCTCTTTTAGTTGAGGCTGGAAGTGGTGCAGTTACTTTTGGAAATCCAAGTTCTCCAGGTGTTCCAGCAGACTTTACCAAACACACTTTACTTGCAACTTACAATGATATAGAGAGTGTAAAAAAATGTTTTGCAGACTCTAGTGATATCGCTTGTATTATCATCGAGCCAATCGCTGGTAATATGGGTCTAGTTCCTGCAGATAAAGAGTTCTTAGCAGAGTTAAGAAAAATTTGTGATGCAAATGGTGCTCTACTTATTTTTGATGAAGTTATGAGTGGTTTTAGAGGAAGTTTACATGGTGCTGAGTCTATAACAGGAACTTCACCAGACATTATTACACTTGGAAAAGTTATAGGTGGTGGTATGCCAGTTGGTGCTTTTGGAGCGCGTGCAGAGATTATGTCACAACTCTCACCAGATGGTCCTGTATATCAAGCTGGTACACTAAGCGGTAACCCTGTTGCAATGGCAGCTGGATATGCAGCCTTAAGTAAACTACAGAAAAACGGACAAATTATGTCAGTTTTAAATGCTCGTGCTCTCAGGCTTGTTGAGGGTATGAAAGCGGCAGCTACGGAGTGTGGAATCACTATGCAGATAGACACAAGAGGATCTATGTTTGGTTTCTTTTTTAATGAAAAACCTGTAAAGAATTTTGCAGATGCTTGTAATTCAGATGCAGAACTTTTTGCTAAATTTCACTCTGGTATGCTAGATGAAGGTTTCTATTTTGCTTGTTCATTATATGAAACAGGCTTCATCTCAACAGCTGTTACAGATGAGATGATAGAAAACACTATACAAGCAAGTGCGAAAGTGTTTAAAGCAATTACAAATGGCTAGTGGCGAAAAAGTAGAAGAGGTTACGGAAGAAAAAAAACCTAGAATAAAACCTGTTATAGAGGCTGCTGATAGCCTCTCTTTGGGTATTTCAATGGTCGTTGCGGTTGTAATGGGTGTTGGTATTGGTTATCTGCTTCGTAGTTTAACTGGAGTTGAATGGTTATTTTGGGTAGGGATATTTATCGGCATAGCTGCTGCTATTTTAAATGTGTATAAGGCATATGAAAAACAACAAGCTGTGTATGAAGAGTTAGCAAAAGAGCCACGATATGCTATAAAGAAAAAACTTGATGACGATGAAGATGATGAGGACTATGGTGTTAAAAACTATTAAGCTAACGGGTATAGTTGAACTACTGATACTAGCAACTTATCTTATCTCTTTTGAATTTTTTATAAATCTACAAATTGCATTTTTAAGTAGTTTCTTCATTATTTTAGGGGCAATGTTTACCTATCAAAAGATGGTTGATACTAAGGTTGATGCAAATATTGTAGATGGTAAAAGAGATCTTCTTGATACAATAGAAGACCCATATGAGCTTTATGAAGATACACCTCTCAATGATACTCCTGCTGAAGAATTAGACTTTAAAGAGATAGTCAAAGAAGAAAAAAAGAAGATTAAAACATTTAGCATGAAAAATATTAAATATGGGGCAAAAGGGAGTTTTTCACCTTTTAGGCTTGTTCCTTATCTATTTTTAGTTTTAGGTTTTATCGCTCTAAACAATAACGATTTATTAAATGTAGCAATCTACTTGCCATCTCTGTTAGTGGGAATAGTTCTTGGTTCTATTATTGGCAGAGAAGTTTTTAGCTAAGAGGTGATCATCGGTATATTTATCGTTATAGATTTTTGTATATCGATGTAGAAGTTACTGTTTTCACTTAGAATTTTTAGTTCAGTAGTTTTTTGTTTGTTGATATTTTCTGCACTGACTTCAACAGAGAAGATACAGTATTTTTTTTCTTCAAATTTTATATGTTCCCCAACTCTAAAAAAGATTTTTGTATTGATTGTTTTATTATCATCAAAACAAGCATACATTTTATTTAAAATTTTTATAAATCCGTTTGAGTTGATGATTATTTCAGGAATTGTTGGATCAAACTCTTTTGTAAACTTGATTGATGAGCCGATAGAATTTGATGAGATACATAAGTCCACGAGGGAATATATATTTGTTAATTGTCCAACCGGTTTTGGATTGTTAAGTTTAAATGATGGTGCTTGATAGAACTTAACGCCTATCTCTTCCTCATTTTCATAACCAACAGTGAGCCCAAAAAATTTATAGCGTCCAAACTCTAGTTCTAAAAATGTTGTTTTAAATCCAAAGGTAACATTGGCATAGGTTATTGCAAGCTCAAAAATTTCTTGAGCTGTAGCAGACCCGAGTAAAAACTGGGCTTCTGAATTAAGTGATAAAATTTTTCCACTTGAATTAAAGAGAATATAAGGGTTGTAGTCAAACTCAATCCACTGTTGCTCAAAAGTCATTTATTACCTTATCTACTCTTCAATATAATTTTTAAGCTTTCGTCCAACTTTTGGATGTTTAAGCTTTTTTATGGCACTTGATTCAATCTGACGAACTCTTTCACGAGTTACACTTAACTCTTTTCCAATCTCTTCTAAGGTTCTATCACTTTCATCATCCATAATTCCAAAGCGAAGTTTTATAACAGCTTTCTCTCTCTCATTCAACTGCTCTAAAACACCTTCGATTTGAACTCTTAAATCATCTTTTAGAATAGAATCAGCTGGAGATATTGAGGATTTATCTTCGATAAAATCACCAAAACGACCATCATCTTCACTACCAATAGGGGCTTCAAGACTTATAGGCTCTTTTGTGATTTTAATCACATTTTTAACTTTTTCTACTGATAAGCCAACCTCTTCCGCGATTGTATCAACATCTGGCTCTTTACCATGTTCTTGAAGGTGTTTACGCATGATTTTATTGATACGGTTAATAGTTTCAATCATATGAATAGGGATGCGGATGGTTCTTGCTTGATCTGCAATAGCCCGAGAGATAGCTTGACGAATCCACCATGTAGCATATGTAGAGAATTTATAACCTTTTTGGTATTCAAACTTATCTACTGCTTTCATGAGACCAATGTTCCCCTCTTGGATAAGGTCAAGAAATGGTAGTCCACGGTTTGTGTATCTTTTTGCAATAGAAACGACGAGTCTTAAGTTTGATTTTGCCATTTTAGTTTTGCTTATTTCACTTATATTTTTACCACGCTTAATCTGTTCTAAAATGTCTGAAAGCTTCTCTGGTTCCATGTCGAAACTATTTTTTGAAGCCTCTTTTGTTTGAACAAGTTTTTTAATCTCCATATATGTACTTACCATAGTAGCCTCTGGAACCATACCAGCAATATCTTCTTTATTAAGTTCACAGATTCTCTCAACTAAAACCTTGTGATTAGCTTTGAGAGTAGCGTTAAAAAGTGGAAGTTTATACTCTAGTCTTTTGAGTTCTTTATCATACCCCTCATCACTCTTAAGTGCTGTTTCCATTGCACGAACAAGCTCATTGATAAGTTTAGAGGTTGGTCCCAAATCAAGTAATTTTTCTTTTAGTACAGATTTTTTAAATGTTACACCTAGAAAATAAGCAACAATCTCTTCAGTAAGGTCACCGTTTAAATTATCAGGCATTTTATCTGCAAGCTTGATCCACTCTTTTTTAGCTTTTTCAAGTGCTTTAAAGCTAGTAGATACTTTTTCTACTCTGCTTTTATCTTTAGCTGTTAAAGATTTAGCTTCTTTTTCAGCATCTGGTTCAGCATTTTCTTTTTCATCACCATCATCCGCATCCTCTTTTTCATCTTCAAAACTTTTAAATAGCTCTTTAACTCTTCTCTCGCGGTTAATTAAAGGCTCTTTGTAGTCTAAGATAAACTCTATGAGGTAGGGAACAGAACAGATAGCATCAATAATGATACTCTCCCCAGCCTCTATCTTTTTAGATATCTCAATCTCTTCCTCTTTTGTTAAAAGTGGAATTTGTCCCATTTCACGAAGGTACATACGAACAGGGGAATCAGAGCGAGACCACTCTAATAGTTCATGCTCTTTTAAGATGTCAAACTTGTCTGAGTCGTTACTCTCAAGCATTTTTCTTTGAGCGGCACGCCTAGATTCTGCTTCTGAATCATTAAGAATTTTTGCATGTTCTGAAGCTGTATAGATACAAGTTTTATTTTTAGTTATAAGCTTAAAAATATTTTTTGCTTGTGCGGCTGTTGGTTGTTTTTCAAATAGTTCAATGAGTGATTCATATGTTGAACACTCTTTTGGCTTTGTATTACTAAAGAATGTTTCTATGGCTTTGTTGAGTTCTTTTGCTGTCATATTACAGTGTGCTCCACAGTATTAAAGTGTTAGGATTTTAGAAAAAGGATTATACCCATATTAGCTTAAAAAGAGCATAAGTTGTGAATCAAATATAACCTTGATTTTTTTTATTTGCCGTAGATGATAATTTAGCGGTTTCTTAGTTTATTTAAAGTATTATATATTTACTGATTAAATTAAAAAATTTGGATACATAAATGCAAGTAAACATCTCTCTTAAAAAAGTTGTTGATAATTCATACGATATTACAATTGATACGCTCCCTCAAGTACATTTTGATACAAAAGTTGCCATAGTTACTAACCCTAAAATAGCGGGGCTTCATTTAGCTTACTTACTCTCTAAAATAAGTGCTAAAGAGCTTTACATCATCACTGTACCAGATGGGGAGGAGTATAAAAATCAAGAGAGTATTGATACTATTTTGGAATCTCTTTTTAACCATCGTTTTAACCGCAAGTCTATGCTTATAGCCTTTGGTGGTGGGGTGATTGGTGATATGACGGGGTATGCTTCGAGTATCTACCAAAGAGGGATAGATTTTATTCAAATCCCTACTACTCTTCTTTCTCAGGTAGATGCTAGTGTTGGTGGTAAAACAGGGATGAACAATAGTTATGGAAAAAATCTTATAGGTGCATTTCATCAGCCAAAAGCTGTCTATATAGACCCTCTGTTTTTAACAACATTACCTCAAAGAGAGTTTAGTGCTGGTGTTGCTGAGATAGTAAAAATGGCAGTTACTTTTAATACAGAGTTTTTTGAGTTTTTAGAACAAGCGGATCTAAATGATGTGACTGTTTTGCAAGAGGCTATAAAACAAGCGGTTCAAACGAAAGCAGATGTTGTTGCTCAAGATGAAAAAGAGCATGGTATCCGTGCAGCTTTGAATTATGGTCATACTTTTGGACATGTTATAGAAAATGAGACTCAGTATAAAAAGTTTTTACATGGTGAAGCTGTAGCTATCGGTATGGTTATGGCAAATGAAACAGCTGTAAAAATGAACCTTATGAGTGTAGATGAAGCTTCGCGTGTAAAAAAACTTCTGCAAAAATATAATTTGCCTATATCTTATGATGTTGTCAACCCTGAGAGTTTTTATGAGGCGTTTTTCTTAGATAAAAAAAGTTCAGATAGCTCTATCACTTTTATTATTCCTAAAGGTATTGGCGGTGTCGAAATAACAGATAAATGTGAAAAAAATCTACTTCTTTGTGTTCTCAATCAATTTGGAGAGTCTTGATGAAACAGATCTTTATCCTATTTTTATTGCTAAGCTCTTTGGTATTTGCTGAAACAAATGAAAGCGTGGAACTTACACAAACACAAGAGAAGTTGCAACTGCAAGAGATTGAAAAAGAGCATAGCAGACAGTTAGAACTTCAAACACATCTAGCAGAACTCAGTAAACTAGAAGAGGAGATCTCTAAAGAGAAAGTTTGGATGAAAAGTTACGCTTCGTATCTTACTTCTATAGAGGTGAGAGAGGGTTTAAAAGAGATAAGAAAAAGGATAAAGTATCTTGAAAAAAAAGGAAAATCTGTTAGTGATGCAGATGAGCTTGCCGCTTTAATCTCAAAAGAAAAAATTTTAGCTTCTCAGATAGAGGAGTTAAAAGAAAAAGGTACAGCTCCATTTTCTGAACTCTTAACTCCTCCAAAAATTGATGACATTCCTAGTGTAACTAACCCAGTAGATATTTTTACAGGTATATCTCTTATAAAAACTTTAAACATAGATTTTGAGGATTATAAAAAGCGTAAAGAGGAATTGACACAACTTATAGATTTGCTCAGAAAAGAGCTGTCTATATATAAGGGCATAGAGTTATTAGATAAAGA
Source organism: Sulfurimonas sp. (assembly GCA_026988315.1). Lineage (GTDB taxonomy): Bacteria > Campylobacterota > Campylobacteria > Campylobacterales > Sulfurimonadaceae > Sulfurimonas. The sequence continues at coordinate 10,003 of JALSLJ010000074.1, forward strand.
AAAAAAGTATATTAAAGATGCAGAATTTAAACAAAAGCAATTAGAAAGATTTGAAACTGCATTAGATACTATAAGTGTTACGGCAGAAGTGTATGAAAAAAGACTAGAGATAATACAATTAAAAATAAACAAAGAGATTCAAGTACAGCTATGGAGACTTATCGATATTGGTGTTATTATATTGGTGTTATTTTTAATCTTTTTCTTAATGAAGTTGGCGGTTAAAAAATATATAACAGATAATGAACGCTTTTATATGGCAAATAAAATTATCACCTTTGTTAATGTCACCTTAGTCATAATAATTCTTTTTATAAATTATATTGAAAATGTAAGTTATTTAGTAACTATTTTAGGGTTTGCTTCAGCGGGTATCGCTATTGCAATGAAAGATTGGTTTATGAGCATCTTAGGCTGGTTGGTGATAGTCTTTGGTGGTAGTATTCATGTTGGTGATAGAATTCGAGTAGATATGGATGGAATAAAATATGTTGGAGATGTTATGGATATCTCACTACTTCGCATGACAATACTTGAAGATATCACTCTCACATCAGTTTCTGACAATAGAAGAGCTGGAAGAATTATATTTGTCCCAAATAACTATATATTTACTCGTATGATCGCAAATTATACACACTCTACATTGAAAACAGTTTGGGATGGAGTAGCAATCACAATCACCTTTAATTCTAATCATAAAAAGGCGATGCATTTAGCAAAAGAGATAACTAAAAAATACTCAAAAGGCTATACAGATATAACTAGAAAACAGTTAAATAAACTTAGAAACCAATATAGCCTTAAAAACACAAATGTTGAACCTAGGATTTTTTCATTTATAGAGTCAAATGGTGTAACAATAGACTCATGGTACTTAACAAATGCTTACGCAACTTTAACTTTAAGAAGTGTTATATCTGTTGAGATTGTCAATGCTTTTAATGCAGAAGATGATATAACCATTGCATACCCTACACAAAAACTATATGTTGAAAAGTCCAAAAAAGAGCTTCCATTTGATGCTAATGAGGTTCTCTAAAATGAGTAGTGGAACAAATACCGTTGGAATGAAGAAAGTGTTTTTTAAAACCTTCGGATGCAGAACAAATGTATATGATTCACAAGTGATGATGAGTTCTTTAAAAGAGTATGAAATAACAGAGAATGAAGCTGAAGCAGACGCAATTGTTATAAACTCATGTACTGTGACAAATGGTGCTGATTCTCATGTTCGCTCATTTATCTCTCATGTTGAAAAAACAAGTGAAGCTAAGATTTTTCTTACAGGATGTGGTGCCCATACAAAAGGGGAATCTCTTCTAAAAGAAAATCGTGTTCATGGAGTTTTTGGTCAAAGTGAAAAACAAAAAATAGACTTTATGCTTTCTCAAGATAAACCTTTTTATGACCCAGGTGACTTAAACCATATTGATGAGATGATTGTAGATGATTTTGTAGGAAAAAGCAGGGCTTTTATAAAGGTTCAAGAGGGGTGTAATTTTCGCTGTTCTTATTGTATCATCCCTTTTGTTCGTGGGGATGCTAGAAGTATGAATGAGGAGAGAATTTTAGAGCAGATTTCAAAACTTGCTCTCAACGGTTTTGGGGAGTTTATCTTAACTGGAACAAATGTTGGAAGTTATGGGCAAAATACTGATACATCTTTAGCAAAACTGATGAAACGAATTTCTCAAATTCGTGGAGTTAGACGAATTAGACTTGGAAGTGTTGAGCCTATTCAGATAACAGATGAGTTTAAAGAGATACTTGATGAGCCTTGGTTAGAGAAACATCTTCATATAGCACTGCAACATACATCTCCCGCAATGCTAAAAATGATGAATCGAAGAAATGTTTACAAACAAGATAGAGAGTTGTTTGAACTTTTAGCGGAGAAAGGTTTTGCTATTGGAACGGACTTTATCACTGGGCATCCAGGTGAGAGTGAGGAGCTATGGAGAGAAGCAATGCTCAATGTTAGAGAGCTTCCTTTGACTCATATACACTCATTTACTTACTCTAAAAGAGATGGAACTCCATCGGCTACGATGAAGCCTGAAGTAAATGGAAAAGTAGCAAAACAGAGGCTTCATGAGCTGGATGCACTTATAAAAGAGAAAAATTTAAACTTTAGAAAGAGCTGCAACCAAGAATTAGAAGTGCTTATTGAGAGTCAAAAGGATGGCTTATATCATGGATTTGATCAATATTTTAACAAAATTATCGTTGCATCAAACGAAGATTTAAACGGTAATTGGGTAAATATACAAAATTATGAAATAAAAGGAGATGCCAATTATGCTAAACTCTAAAACAAATCGTATAGCTCTTTATGTATCAGCTTTTTTAGTAATTATTTTAGTCTTATTTGCAATTCTTAGAGATAATGCAGATCCTATTACTCTTAAAGATGCAACAGCTATTTTAGATAACCATAGTGTAAAAAGTGTAACAGTTACAAAAGAGTATGTGTATCTAAAAACAAAAGATAATTTTTACAAAATTGCTTCTTCACAAGTTAGTCCTAAAATGTTTCTAAATTATAAAGTAGAGGTCAAGAGTGGTTCAAGTGCCATTGTTTATATTTTATTTTTAATTTTATTTTTAGGTATTGGAACATTATTATTAAGATGGTGGCAAAAACAAAAAAATGAAGTTCAAAATCAATGCTCTAGTTTTATCTCAGGTGGTTCAGCTTCGAGCATAGGCGATAGTAGTCCTGTAGAGGCTACTAAAAGTGATGTTACTTTTGATGATATTGGTGGTATCTCGGATGTTAAAATAGAATTAGAAGAGATTATAGATTTTATGAAAAATCCTACACGGTATAAAAATTTTGGTGCAAGAATGCCTAGGGGTGTGCTTTTAGTTGGTCCCCCTGGTGTTGGAAAAACTATGATTGCAAAAGCTGTAGCACATAAAGCAGATGTGCCATTTTACTATCAAAGTGGTGCTTCATTTGTTCAGATATATGTTGGTATGGGTGCAAAAAGAGTACATGAGCTTTTTATGGCTGCAAAAAAGAATGCACCTTCAATCATCTTTATAGATGAGATAGATGCAGTTGGTAAAAAGCGTGAGGGGCAGAGAAATGATGAGCGTGAAGCTACCTTAAATCAGCTCTTAACAGAGATGGATGGTTTTGAGGGTTCTAGTGGGATTATAGTAATAGCCGCAACCAATAAGATAGAGGTCTTAGATTCAGCACTTCTTCGTGCAGGTAGATTTGATAGAAGAATTTTTGTTGAGCTTCCAACCAAAAGGGAAAGGGAATCAATCCTTTTAAAGTATTTGCAAAAAGTTCCACATGAGTTAGATGTAAAAGCGGTAGCAAATATGACGGTTGGATTTAATGGAGCATCTTTAGCAGCTCTTGTCAATGAAGCAGCTCTTTTATCATTGAGACAAAATGACTTTCATGTAACTATAGAACATTTTCATCAGGTGAAAGATAAGGTGATGTTTGGGAAGAAAAAACTTCAAATGTTGAGTGATAAACAAAAAAGTTATCGTGTTACATATCAGGCTGGTAAAGCTTTATGTGCTACATATTTTGATATCACTTTTGAGAAGCTTATGCTCTCAAGTGAGAAGTTAACACCATCTTCAGATACTCCGTTGATAAAACATGAGTTAGAGTCAATGATTAGGATGTTGTTGGCTGGTATGGCAGCGTGTTCACTTCGGTATAAAGAACATGCAAGTAGTGCTAAAGATGATTTAGATGAAGCAAAAAAACTCATTAAAGATATGTTGAATAACTATGGAATGGGTACATCTTTAATCTCTCAAGAGAGTGAAGAGAAGGTGCTTATGGATAAGCTCTATAGCGAAACAAAAACTTTTTTAGAGTCTATGGATGTTGTGATGCAAAATATTGAAGCTGTTTTACTAGAGAGAGAAAGCATAAGCAAATCAGAGGTTAAAAAGTTTATAGATGAAGTTTTATAGTGGGTTTTCTTTACAAAATGAGTCTTATCTTTTTGATAAGTATGCAAACACCTCAGAGTACTGTGTAAGTGGATTTTCTTATGGGGCTATCAAAGCTTTTGAGTATGTACAACAGCAGATAGCACTATCAAAAAGAGTGGATACTATGCAACTTTTTTCCCCAGCATTTTTTCAAACTCAAGCAGAAAAATTTAAAAGACTGCAACTTATGGCATATAAAAAAAGTGAAGATGCGTATCTCAATCAGTTCATAGATTCTTGTTTTTCACCTTATGACAAAAAAATTGTACAACATACCGCAACTGCCGTAGAGGAGCTTCAAGAGTTACTAAACTATGAGTGGGATGTTGAAGCCTTAAATGTTATCGCAGACAAGGGGGTAGCAATTGAAGTTTATCTTGGTGGTGAAGATAAAATCATAGATGTGGCATCTGCAAGAGAGTTTTTTTTAAAAGTAGCTACAGTTACATACATAAAAAATGCAAATCATTTTTTACAAATAAAATAATTTAGGAAAATATATGAGTCAAATCAAAATAGGTGTAATAACAGCAAGTGATAGAGCAAGTAAAGGGATATATGAAGATATTTCAGGTGTAGCTATTCAAGATACAATGAAAGATTATTTAAAGTGTGAGTTTGAGATAGTATATAGATGTATCCCCGATGAACAAGATATACTAGAAAATACTATGAAAGAGCTTTGTGATGAGGCTAGATGTTGTCTTGTTGTAACAACTGGTGGAACAGGACCAGCACTAAGAGATGTAACACCTGAAGCAACTGAAAATGTATGTGAGAAGATGATGCCAGGATTTGGAGAGTTGATGCGTCAAGTGAGTTTACAGTATGTCCCAACGGCTATTCTTTCTCGGCAAACTGCAGGAATTAGAGGACAAAGTCTCATCATCAATCTACCAGGAAAACCAAAGTCTATCCGTGAGTGCTTAGACGCTGTTTTTCCAGCTGTTCCTTATTGCATAGACTTGATAGAGGGTCCATATATAGAAACAAATGAAGAGGTTATCAAGGCTTTTAGACCAAAAGCAAAATAATAAATTTAATATTTTTTTAAGTAGATAAGTTATACCATTAATTACAGTACATAAAGGGGTATTATATGAAAAAAATTACATTATCTTTATTGATTACATCTTCTTTAGTTTTTGGAGCTTTTCATCCAGACTGGGATAAAACAGACGGTGAGGTTTACATCGAAAACCAAGTAGTTGTCAATGAGATTATTGGTGGCAATAGCAAGGTAGAATTTATTGACAGCAACAAAGATGTTGGTGTTGGTGCTAAGTTTATTAATGTTGGGGATATCCGTATTTTAAATTTTCCACTTAATTATTCTTTAGATTCAAATTATGGCTTAGAGCTTAATTTCCCTCTTGTCTCAAATAGAGATTCTATATCAGGAGAAAGATGGACAGGAATAGGTGATATATCTTTTGGGGCTAACTATCATACTGGATCAGCACTTGATGAGAGGGGAAGTAATATATCGGCAGTTACTTATAAGTCAACAACAGGTAGTGATACAAAAGGGATTGGGGCTACTGTGACATCATTGACTTTTTCTCATAGAATCATGAAAAATTATGATGAAAAGATTCAACTTCATGGATTTGCATCATATACATTAAATAATACTGGTGATTCCACTATGTTTATGATTGGTGGTTCTCATCCTTGTTTGCTCTCTGATAAGCTCACAACAAATGTAAAACTAACATATTTTCATATTGATTCCTTAGTGAATACGGAGGTTGATACTCTTGATTTATGGGTGAATTGGACAAGTAAAAAGTTAGTTGCCGATGTGCCTCTTGGATTTGGCTTTAAACTGCCCCTCATCAATACAAAAGGTGGCGATTCAAAAGATAAAACTATATTGTTTTATTTAAGTGCGTCAAGCTTCTTTGACAACTAAGTAATAGCTTTTTAGCTGTTACTTTATTTCATTGATGTTTTTAACATCATTCTTCTAAGATAGGCTATTTTACTTTGAAGTGCTAAGTCCTTTGGGCAATTCTTACTCTTTATCATGAATCCAAGTCTCAAGCCTTTCATTTAAGCCTCGCATCCAGTTCTCTATATAGATTGATGAATTATAGTATAAGAAAATAACTTTTAGCCGATGTTACATATGGAACTTATATTGCTAGTGATTTAATAATAATTTATTCAAAGCCCTGTGGAGGTGTGTTATGAGAATTACATCTAGTATGTACTACGAAAGCTTATATGGACAAAGTAACTCTAAAATTAGCAACCAACTTTTTGATGTAAACAAACAGATAGCTTCAGGGCTTAGTATTCAGTATGCAAAAGATGATATAGCTACATTTACCGAAACAATGAGACTTGATAACGAATTAGCTGCTCTTAGTGAAGCTAAAAAAAGTGCAGAAAGTGGATATAAAATTTCAAATCAGACAGATATTATTTTAAACGATTTTGAAGATACTATGAATCGCATGAGAACTCTGCTTGTTCAAGCTTCTAATGGTACAAATAGTGATACTTCACTTGATGCTATTGCTACTGAGTTAAGAGGTATTGAAGATCATTTCATCACCTTGGCTAACTCATCCATTAATGGAAAGTATCTTTTTTCTGGTTCAGCTATAGATGTTAAGCCTATCTCTGATGATGGAGATTATTTGGGGAATGATGGAGTTATGAATGCTTTTTTAGGGACAGGTGTTCAACAGCAGTATAACTTAGCGGGTAGTGATCTTTTTTTAGGTGAAGAGGTGCTGGTCAAGAGGGAAGTAACAAGTAATGTTGTAAACAATAGTTTAACTGCAGAGTACCCTGATTTTACAGACCCAAATGTAACTGGTGGCAATGTACTAATTAGCACTCAAAGTACCATTCGTGATTTGATGGGTGATACAGATAATAATATTGACACTGTCAATGCAAAACATCAGTTTTATCTACGAGGTACGCAGAGTAATGGTACTGCTTTTAATGAAAAAATATCTATGCGAGATGATGAGAGTGTAGCTGAACTTCTAAATAGAATAGGTCAGGCTTATGGCAATACACCAGATTTAGATGTTGTAAATGTGACCATGAATGATTATGGGCAAATTGTAGTACAAGATAAAATAGCAGGTTCTAGTAAGCTAGATTTTCATATGATTGGGGCTGTAGATTACAGTGGTGGTGGCGCTGCAAATGTAACATCTCTTGATGACTTAGATGTTGGTGAAAAAAACTTTGATAGAATTATGAATGGAACAAGTGTAGCGGCAAATCAAGATCTTTATGTAAAAGAGTTTGTTGTCTCTTCTCTTCCTCCAGCAGATGGGGCTGCTACAAATATTGAAGCTATTGTTTATGATAGAACAAAGTTTAGTGAAAATGGTTCAATCCTATCATCTACCACACCTCAGATCTTAAGAGATGGGAATGCTTTTGCAACACCTTCAACTAAGCTTTCAGAAGTTGCAGACCTTTCTCAGGGTACTGCTGGAACTTTAGATGGTACGCAGTTTACAATGTCTGGAATAGATATTAATGGGAAGCCTTATACAGCACAAATAGATATGAAGAGTACTGCAAATGGTGGTTCAACATTTTCTCTTGATGGTGGAATCACTAACTATGAAATATATAATGTAGCTACACCTAGAGGTGCTGTAGACGCAGATGAGATGACCTATCAGCAATATATGGATACTATGAATATGATTGTAACTGGTAATATTCCAGCATCAACTGGAAGTGATGTTGACTTTGATAAAGCGGTTTATGCATCAAACTTTAGTGGTGGGACTTATTTAACAAGAGAAGGTAAAATTGAATTTCAAGAGATTGGAGTTTCAGACACTCAAGCTTCAATAGCCTTATATGATTCCAATAGTGGAGATTTTTCCAAAGATCCTTCAGTTATGACTTTTAACACAAATAATGCACTTACAGTGCGCGATCCAAAAACAGATTTCTTTAAAACTATAGATGAGATGATTACCGCTGTTGAAAACCACAGTTTGTACCCAGATAGTACGGGCAATAATGTTAGAAGCATAGGTATTGAAAACTCTATAACGATGATGGATGATTTACAAGATCATGTATTTAGATCACACTCTTTAGTTGGTGCACAATCAAACTCTTTAACAAAAGCTATAGAAAGAACAGAATTGTTGGAAATAAGTACAATAACACTTCGCTCTACAGTTGTTGATACTGATTTGGCAAAAGCATCCCTAGAGTTAACGCAACTTCAGTTAAGCTATGAGGCGATGCTATCCACAGTGGGGAAAGTTTCTAAATTAAGCTTGGTGAATTATCTATAAATATATTGCAAAATGCCAATTTTTTTTCTTTAAGAGCTCTTTTTGGCTATACTCTTTTTTTATTTTAATATCATTATTTTTGACTCAGGACTTATCACTTGAAAGACGCTTTATTTATCGTAATTACTGGAATTTTAACCTATCTTGGTTTTGCAACAATATTTGGAGATAGTGGACTAATTGGAAGCTATGGTGTTGTTTTTGCTTCGTTTAACCATCAGTATTTTGGATATATCTCATATGTTTATATTTTAATCATGCTTGCACCTCTATATAGTTTTTATAAAAACAGTTCTTTTAATATGCGAAAATTTGAAGTAGCTGTAGCATCATTTTTATTGCTCTTTTCTTTTCTTTTAGCCCAAGCAATGTTAGTGGAGAATGAATTAAGAGGTGTGATTGGTGCAGATTTTGTAGATTTTCTCTCTCCTTATATTGGTCTTTTTGGTTTGTGGATATTTTGGTTGGTGATTACACTTGTTTCTTTTATAATTATTTTAGATAAAAGTACTCATGAATTGGCTTCTTTGTTATCAGATTTAGTAAAAAGTAAAATACCACAGCAAAAAAAATCAACAGAAATTAAAAAGAAAAGTATTACAAAAGAAAAACCAATAAAAAAATCAAATTCACCAGAAGCTCAAGAGATTTTAGAAGAGGAGATTGATAAGCCATCATATTTAAGAAAGGATACCTCTTTTGCTATTCCTACGATAAAAGAAGTAAATATAGTTGAAGATATAGATATTGTAGATACCCCCAAAGAGGAGCAAAAATCGCATAATATTTTAGAGCTCGCTTCACAAGTTAAAGAGCAAAAAAATGCAGTTATTGTTGAAGAACTTGAAGAAAATGCAAAATTACTAGAGACCATAGAAAAAGGTGAAGTTGAAAAACCTAAAAACTTTACGCTTCCCTCCATAAAATTTTTGCAAAAACCAGATGCAACATCCCATAGTGTTGATGAGAGTGAACTGGATGATAAAATTCGTTACCTCATAGAAAAACTTGCCCACTTTAAAATTGATGGGGATGTGGTGAGGACTTATGCGGGTCCTGTTGTTTCTACATTTGAGTTTAAGCCTGCTGCAAATGTAAAAGTATCTAAGATTTTAAATCTTCAAGATGATTTGGCAATGGCTCTCTCAGCCGAGACTATCCGTATTCAAGCTCCTATCCCCGGAAAAGATGTTGTTGGTATCGAAATACCAAACGATACTGTTGATACTATTTACCTAAGAGAGTTGCTTGATTCTAAACTATTTAAAGAGTCCGCATCCCCATTAACAATTGCTTTAGGCAAGGATATTGTTGGTAAACCTTTTATTACTGACCTTAAAAAGCTCCCCCATCTTCTTATAGCTGGAACTACAGGGAGTGGTAAAAGTGTTGGTATAAACTCCATGATACTTTCACTGCTTTATAAGAATTCACCTGATCAGTTGAGACTTCTTATGATTGATCCTAAAATGCTTGAGTTTTCCATATACAATGAGATTCCTCATCTTCTTACTCCTGTAATTACAAAACCCAAACAGGCAATAGTAGCCTTAAATAATATGGTTTCAGAGATGGAGCGCCGTTACGAGCTTATGAGTGAAACAAAAACAAAAAATATTGAAAACTACAACGAAAAAATAAAAAAAGAGGGTGGGGAGCACTTTCCTTATATGGTTGTTATCATAGATGAACTAGCTGACTTAATGATGACAAGTGGAAAAGATGTTGAGCATTCTATTGCGAGATTAGCGCAAATGGCACGAGCATCAGGAATACACTTGATAGTTGCAACGCAAAGACCATCAGTTGATGTTGTTACAGGTCTTATAAAAGCAAACTTACCATCTCGTATATCATACAGAGTGGGGCAAAAAGTCGATAGTAAGATTATCTTAGACCAAATGGGTGCAGAATCACTTCTTGGTCGCGGTGATATGCTATTTACTCCTCCAGGTGCTCCAGCTCTTGTTCGTCTTCATGCTCCTTGGAGTACAGAAGAGGAGATAGAAAATATAGTAGAGTTTATAAAATCTCAGCGCGAACCAAACTATGACAAGAGTTTTTTAGTAGAGGAAAGCGAAACAACATCAAACTCTTCTGCTGATTCATACGAAGAGTTAGACCCTCTTTATGAAGATGCAAAAAATGTAGTGTTGACAGATAAAAAAACCTCTATATCATACTTGCAAAGAAAACTCCAAATTGGGTACAATCGCTCTGCTAGAGTGATTGAACAGTTAGAAAAAGAGGGCATACTCTCTGTTCCTAATGCGAAAGGGATTCGTGAGATACTGTAGGGTATATATCTTAGATAAGCAAAAATACTTCATTCTACCCCTTAACATCTAAATAAATGTATATTTTTCATAAAAATCACTACAAAAAGCTATAAATTAACATATCGAGGGTGAAAAATGAATTTTTTTAAGTTCTTTGATATAATAACTATATCATATGATATAGTTATTATATCAAAGAATTACGAAGTAAAGGTACTGCTCATGACTACACCACAGTTCATTTTCACAAAGTATAGCAATTCGTTTAGTGTATATATTAAAAATTTAGAGCAATTATCAGTAGAACAAATACAAGAGATTCAAATTTTTGTTGCGCAGAGAAAAGGTGTTTTTGATTTTGAGACTTACTCCTTTGTAATTCAAAAAAGATTGGAGTTTGATGCGTTTGTTTCATTATTGGGATACAGCGAGATTAATGCCGAGTGTGAAGAGGTAGAATTGATTAGAAAGACTTATGCAAAAATAGACTTTGGAAAATATAAAGGCATGAGATTTAGCGAACTGCCTGATTCTTATCTTATTTGGCTAAAAGGTAATTATAGAGGAAAAGAGAGAGAAACAATTGATACTGAATTAAAAAGTAGAAATATATAAGTTGGCTAGTGTTACAAATGTTAACACATATAAAAATATATATCACTGAAGTGTTTAGATAAGTAACATGCTAATTGTTACTAATTTATATTTGGCTATAATCATTCAAAATTTACCAAACAGGAATGACTATGGCATTTTTAGATGATTATAAGAAACATACACAAGAGAGAGCGGAACTTGGCGTTCCACCACTAGCTTTAACTGCTGAACAAACAGCAGAGCTTGTTGAGATATTAAAAGCTTCACCAATTGTGGAGCAAGACTATGCAATGGATATTTTTGAAAATAAAATCCCTGCTGGTGTTGATGATGCTGCTTATGTAAAAGCTGCGTTTTTAAATGATGTAGTACAAGGTAATGTTTCTTGTGATGCAATTACACCTGCTAAAGCTTGTGAAATTTTAGGAAAAATGCTTGGTGGATTTAATGTTACTCCATTGGTTGAAGCACTTAAAATTGAAGCTATTGCAGATATTGCGGCTACACAACTTAAAAATACAATTTTAGTATATGATTCATTTAATGATGTAAAAGCTTTAATGGATGCTGGAAACCCTCAAGCCAAAGAGATTATAGAGTCTTGGGCAAATGGTGAATGGTTCACTAATAAGCCAACTATGGACAAAGAGATCACAGTTACAGTGTATAAGATTCCAGGTGAAACAAATACCGACGATTTATCTCCAGCTTCTGAAGCGTTTACAAGAGCAGATATCCCATTACATGCGAACTCTTTTCTAGTAAATAGAATGGATAACCCTCTTGATACTATGAAAAAGCTAAAAGAAAAAGGTCATCCATTAGCATATGTTGGTGATGTTGTAGGAACTGGTTCGTCAAGAAAATCAGGAATCAACTCTGTTCAATGGCATATGGGTGTTGATATTGATGGTATCCCTAACAAAAGAACTGGTGGTATTGTAATTGGTGATACTATCGCTCCAATTTTCTTTAATACAGCAGAAGATTCAGGATGTATCCCTATTCAAGCTCCTGTTGGAGATTTAGAAACTGGTGATGTGATTACTGTTAAGCCATTTGATGGTGTTATTGAGAGAGATGGAAAAGTTGTGTCTGAATTTACACTTTCTCCAAATACTCTTCCAGATGAGATGCGTGCTGGTGGTCGTATTCCACTTATTATTGGTAAGGGTCTTACTGCAAAAGCTAGAGAAGTTTTGGGTATGGATGCTGGAGATATTTTTCTTGTTCCTGAGCAACCAAAAGATGATGGTAGCGGATATACACTCGCACAAAAAATGCTTGGAAAGGCTTGTGGTATAGAGGGTGTTAAACCTGGTATGTATTGTGAGCCTATTGCAACTACAGTTGGTTCTCAAGATACAACTGGTCCAATGACAAGGGATGAAGTAAAAGAGCTTGCAGCACTTAGCTTTGGTGCTGATATGGTTATGCAATCATTTTGTCATACTGCTGCATATCCAAAACCAGCAGATATTAAACTACAACACACCCTTCCAGAATTTTGGACATCAAGAAAAGGTTTCATTCTTCGCCCAGGTGATGGTGTAATCCACTCATGGTTAAACAGACTTTGTCTTCCAGATACTGTTGGTACTGGTGCAGATAGTCATACTCGTTTCCCAATTGGTATCTCTTTTCCAGCTGGTTCTGGTCTTGTTGCATTTGCAGGAGTTACAGGTATGATGCCTCTAACTGTACCTGAGTCTGTCTTAGTGAAGTTTTCTGGTACTATGCAACCAGGAATTACACTAAGAGATTTAGTAAATGCTATCCCTCATCAAGCTATAAAAGATGGTTTATTAACTGTTGAGAAGAAGGGTAAGAAAAATATCTTTGCTGGAACTATAATTGAGATCGAAGGCCTGCCTGATCTTAAATGTGAGCAAGCATTCGAATTATCTGATGCTTCTGCTGAGAGAAGCTCTGCTGCTTGTACTGTTAAGCTTAACCGTGAGCCTGTAGTTGAGTACCTAGAGTCAAACATTGTTCTTATTGAAGAGTTGATTGCTCAAGGTTATTCTGATGCTGCAACACTACAAAGAAGAGCAGACAAGATGAAAGATTGGATTAAAAATGGCGAATTGATGGAAGCTGATAAAGATGCTAAATATATCGCAACTATCAACATTGACTTAAACGAAATCAAAGAGCCAATTTTAGCTTGTCCAAATGATCCAGATGATGTTAAAACTTTAACTGAAATTCATGAAGCTGGTTTACGCACTGAAATTGATGAAGTGTTTGTTGGTTCATGTATGACTAACATTGGTCTTTTCCGTGCTGCTGGTGAGATTTTAAGAGGCGAGGGTGCTGTTAAAAATAAACTATGGATCTGTCCTCCAACTAAAATGGATGAAAAAACTCTTCAAGAAGAGGGTTATTATTCTGTATTTGGTATGGCTGGAGCTAGAACTGAGATTCCAGGTTGTTCTTTATGTATGGGTAATCAAGCTGCTGTTGCACAAAACGCATGGGTATTCTCAACATCAACTAGAAACTTTGATAACAGATTAGGTAAAGGTTCTCAAGTGTATCTAGGATCTGCTGAGTTAGCTGCTGTTGTAGCACTTAAAGGTGCACTACCAACTGCTGCAGAATATTTAGAGGTAGTTGCAAATAAAATCACTCCAGAGATGACTGACGAAGTATATAAATATCTTAACTTCAACAAAGTAGAAAAAGACGCGTTAAGCGCAATGATTAAATAAGATAATCCTCAGGCTTTTGGCACTAAATGCCGATGCCTCCATCGCTTTTCGATCCCCTTTGAGGGTAAAAGCGTAAGCGGGGCATGCCTTTTTTAATCCCTAATGACATCAAACTCTAAAGAGTATTTCGGGGTAAAAACTTCCAAATCAATCTTCTCGTTTTGCTTTTGATTTTTAAAAACTATTTTTACATTATTTTCAAATTCATCTATATAAGAGATAGAATTAATAAGCTCTTTTTGTGTTATTATTGTAAATGTAGTGTCACCATAGAGTGTTTCAAATGTATTGTTTTTAACTTTTTTAGCATTCTTAATCATCTTAAAAAAATCAAAATTTGATTCCACTTTTTTAATAATAACTTGCTCTATCTCTGGCTCAACTATTGTCACCTCAAATCTATTTATATAAATTTTTTTCTTTACAGGTTGTGTGTAATTCCAAACAGCATTTTGCGGTTTTGAAGCAATAATATGTCCATTGTATGTAAGAACTTTCTCTTTATCATCTGTAACTTTTTGTATAAAATCAGCTTCAAATGAGTCTATTGTGTTTATGGAACCAAAACTTATATTTGCAAATACAAGTAGAATAAAAATGTGTTTCATGTATTTTCCTTAATGAAAAAAATTATATCAAATTGGTGATTGATATTGCATTAAAATAAATCATTTTAGTATTTATGCAAATTATTATTTTTTGTATGATAGAATGGCGCATATTTCTTTGATGGGTATATAATAGACTATATAGTTGTCATATATAAGGTTGAGAATGCTACAAGCATTAATGGGTAAGATTTTTGGTACTACCAACGATCGCGAATTAAAAAAATATGCAAAAAGAGTTAAAAGTATCAATGCTCTTGAAAGCAAATATGAAGTTTTAAGTGATGATGAGCTCAAAGAGGCATTTTTAGAATTAAAAAACAGTGTTGTAAAGGAAGAGAAAAGCTTAGATGATGTTCTGATAGATTCTTTTGCTATCACTAGAGAAGCCAGTAAAAGAGTTTTAAAAATGAGACACTTTGATGTTCAACTTGTGGGTGGTATGGTGCTACATGAGGGACGAATAGCTGAGATGAAAACAGGTGAGGGTAAAACACTTGTAGCAACTCTTGCAATTGCTTTAAATGCAATGACTGGCAAAGGTGTGCATTTAGTAACCGTAAATGATTATCTAGCTTCAAGAGATGGGACTGAGATGGGGGTTCTTTATGAATTTCTAGGCTTCTCCGTTGGTATCATTGGCGATAACATGATAAGCACAGAGGAGAAAAAAGCTGCATATAATGCGGATATCACTTATGGTACAAATAATGAGTTTGGTTTTGATTATTTAAGAGACAATATGAGTTATTCTCAAGAGCAGATGGTTCAAAGAGGTCATAACTTTGTTATTGTAGATGAAGTTGATAGTATTTTAATTGATGAAGCAAGAACACCTCTCATCATCTCTGGTCCAACCAATAGAACAATGCAAGACTATGCAGATGCAAATATCATAGCAATGAAACTTGAAAAAGATAAACATTTTACTGTTGATGAAAAAGATAAAGTGATTCTAATTACTGAAGAGGGGATCACTAAAGCCGAGGAGTTATTTAAAGTAGAAAATTTATATAGCCCTGAGAACGCTTCTTTACCTCATGCACTAGACCAAGCCTTAAAAGCTAATTATCTTTTTGAAAAAGATGTTGATTATGTTGTTAATGATGGAGAGGTCGTTATTGTAGATGAATTTACAGGAAGGCTGAGTGAAGGTCGTCGCTATTCTGAAGGGCTACATCAAGCTCTTGAAGCAAAAGAGAAAGTTGAGATTAAAGAGGAGACGCAAACTTTAGCAGATATTACATTCCAAAATTATTTCAGAATGTATGATAAACTCTCGGGAATGACGGGTACTGCTCAAACAGAGGCTACAGAATTTGCTCAAATATATTCTCTTGATGTTGTTTCTATCCCTACAAATATCCCTATCACAAGAAAAGATTTAAACGATTTAATTTATAAAACAGAAGATGAAAAATTTTCTGCTGTTGTTGGTACTATTAAAACTTTAGCAAAGACAGGTCAACCAGTCTTAATTGGTACCGCTTCGATTGAAAAATCTGAAGTACTTCATGCAGTACTAAAGAAAGAAAAAATAGCACATACTGTCTTGAATGCAAAAAATCATGAACAAGAGGGTGAAATCATTAAAAATGCTGGTCAAATGGGAGCAGTTACTATTGCTACAAATATGGCTGGTCGTGGTGTTGACATTAAAGTAAATGATGAAGTAAAAGCTCTTGGGGGTCTTTATATTATCGGTACTGAGAGACATGAGAATCGTCGTATAGATAATCAGCTTCGTGGACGCTCTGGAAGGCAAGGGGATGCTGGTACAACTCAATTTTATTTATCTTTAGAAGATAGTCTTCTTCGTATCTTTGGAAGTGATAAAATTAAATCAATCATGGAGAGATTGGGTGTTGAAGATGGTGAGTATATAGAATCTAAAATGGTTACTCGTGCAGTTGAAAAAGCTCAGAAAAAAGTTGAAAATATGCACTATGAAGGTAGAAAGCAGATTGTTGAGTATGATGATGTTGCTAATGAGCAAAGAAAAATAATTTATAAATTTAGAAATAAACTTTTAAATAAAGAGTATGATATAAGTTCTAAAGTGAATGAAATTAGAGCAGAGTATATTGAAAACATACTAAATAGTGCTGATATATATGATGGAGGCGATAGAGAAGATTACAATATAAAAAAAGTTTGTGAGCTTTTAAAAGAGCAAATCAACCTTGATATTGATGCAGAGGAGTTAAGCTCATATGAGTATGATGAGTTACTGGAAAAAGTGATAGCTCTTGTTAAAAAATCATATGATGAAAAGATGAGTGTAGTTGATGTAGATGTGGTGCGTGATATAGAAAAAGAGCTTTATCTAAAAGAATTAGACAGTGCATGGAGAGAGCATCTTTATGCTATGGATACTATGAAAACAGGGATTAGACTTCGTGCTTACAATCAAAAAGATCCACTTGTAGAGTATAAAAAAGAGAGTTTTAGTCTTTTTACTGAGTTAATTAACGATATTAAATTCAATACTATTAAAACTCTTCAAATTATTCAGTTTAAAATGGAATCACCTGAGGAAGAAGCTAGAAAAATGGCAGAAAAACTTGAATTAGAACAAAAACAAAATCAAGCTTTTTTGAAGTTTAATCATTCTGAAAATGAGAAAGAAGTTAGCGAAAAAAAGATAGCTAGAAATGATCCTTGTCCATGTGGTAGTGGAAAAAAGTATAAGCAATGTTGTGGTAAAAGCGGTCCTAAAAAAGGTGTTTTTGCTTCTTGAAAAATTCAATTGTACCTTATCTAGTAAAGCGTTTTCTACGCTTTGATAATGAACAGCCTTTTATCTTTTTATCCGCAATTTTAGCTTTTTTAGGTATTTCACTAGGTGTTATGGTGCTTATCATTGCCATGGCACTTATGAATGGTTTTGATAAAGAGTTTAAAAAGAAACTCACCATCATGAATTATCCATTAACAATTATCCCGAAATTTTACGGCTCTGTAAATGATAGTTTACTTATAGATTTGCAAAATAAATTTCCCCACTTAAAGTTTAGTCCGTATGTGCAGTCATCTGTGATGGCTAGAAATGGTGATAAATTAGAGGGTGGATATATATTTGGAGTTAATTTTTCGCAAGAAGTTCAAGTAAACAGCGTTTTAAATGATGCACTAAAGAATACTCAAGTGAATAAGTTTGATGTTGTTGTTGGAAAATCTTTAAAGGATGAATTTAATCTTTATATTGATGATAGACTGATGTATATTTTTACCCATGTAGAGCCAGGTGGACTTTCTGTTACTCCTAAAATTAAACGCTTTAAAGTAAGAAGTGTTTTTGATTCTGGCCTTTCAGCATACGATAAAGCATATAGTTATACCACCCTCTCATCCATGCAAGCGATACTTAGTATCCCCTCGAATCAATACGATGGGATACATATTTTCTCTAGTGATCCACATGTGGATATATTGAAAATAAAAGAGATGTTGCCAGTGAGTGTAAGTATAAAAGGGTGGTGGGAAGATAACCTTAATTTCTTTGCAGCATTAGAGTTAGAAAAAGCAGCTCTTTTTATAGTTTTAATGCTTATCATTCTGATAGCATCTATCAATATAATATCCTCACTTTTAATGACTGTTATGAATAGGAGAGCTGAGATAGCACTCCTTTTATCTTTGGGTGCAACATCTATAGAGGTAAAAAAAGTTTTTCTTTATCTTGGTATTGTTATTGGTATAAGTGGTATTTTAGCGGGAATTGTATTTGGGATGGGTGGATTATGGATATTAAGTACTTTTGATATTATTTCACTTCCAAAAGATGTATATCCCACAACTACTTTGCCACTTGATCTTAGCCTAAAAGACTTTATTCTCATTATAACTGGTGCTTTTACTATTGTAATAGTATCTGCTTACTACCCCGCAAAAAAAGCTAGTGAAGTAGATATTCTCACAGTTCTAAGAAATGAGTAGTTACTCTCTATAAGTGCTAATCACTTGTAATAAGGTGATATGGCAGTAAAAAAGTTCGTTTTATAATATTTAGTGGAGCTACTATGATATCTTCTGCAATGAGGGACTCTACTTTTGGATCATCAAGTGCTCCTGTGATACTTAGCGTAGTTGCAACTGTATCGTCGCCTAGCAAAATGTAGCCAACAATAGGTATTTGTGAAATTGCACTCCCTAAATCTGTTTTTAAATTAAGACGAAGATTTATATCATTTCTTTTAAAGCTCGCACGACCTCTTCCGAGGATAGTTAACTCCTTGGATTTAACATATATATCACTAATATCAAATTCATCATCTTTTGAGTGAAAAATCATATACCCATCAGATACATCCAAACCTTTTCTGCTATAGCCAGGGAGTGAAAATGTAATTAAAGAGGGGATGGTGTTTACAAACGCAAGTACATTATTTAATACTTTGTATTCAACAATAGTGGTATCTTTCACATGAAACACACCATCATATTCAGAAGTTGTTCCATTCATTGAAAATGCTAATGAACCATTTTTAAATTTTGATAAAGCAAATAAATTTTCCATAAATTTATCATTAAAATTTTTCCCATATATGTGAAAATCATTATCTATTAACTCAAGATTTGCACTTCCATTATTGTGTAGAAGCTGTGCTGTTATAACACTATTGAAGTATTGCAAACTCATACTTTCAGATATTATGCGTCTGCTTTCATCAATATAGAGATGTGAATTTAAAAAATTTATAATAAAATTAGATTTTTGGGAGCCATCGGATGTTGATTTGCGTTCATTAAAAAAAGCAAGTACAGCATTGAGGTTTATTCCTATGTTTTGAGCATCAATAGTGATATTTTTATTCATAGCAACATCTATGCTATTGTTGATATTAAGCGATATACTATCTTTGTATTTACCTCTGATAGTATAGTTTTGCACGGGCTTATTATCTAAAACTAAAATTTCATAAGGATACTTTACATCCCCATAAAAACTTAAAAAAGAATCATTCTTATTCTTATAAAGCGTAAAATTTCCATTTGTTACATTATAATCATTAAGTATTTTTGATTTTTTAGTAAGTTTACTTAATGAGTTTAAATTGAGTTTCCATTTGGAGTCACTTATAATAAAGTCGATATCAAACTCATTTGATCTTATGAGTAGATCATCTCTTTTGGAATCTATAGAAAGTTTTGTATTTTTAGAGTTATAAAATATCTCACCGAGTTTTTCATTCTTGATTTTTAAGTAATTTAGATTAAGAGTACCTTTTTCATCTTCAAAGCTATATAGCCCATTTAATTTTGTTTCTATTCTATCTTTTAAACTCAAGTAGCTATATTTCAAATCTAAAGTATTGTTCAGTATGTCAAGTTTTGTATTTGCTATAACATATTCTAAGTCATCAAAATTAAACTTCACCTTTTTATTGGAAGAAAGCGTGAACTTTTTATCATAAGTCAATTGCAGTTTGGCATGTGGTTGCGCTAAGGTTAGTCCATGAGTGGTAAACTGAAATAGGTCAATATTGAGATGTGCTCTTATTGGTTGCAAGAGTACTTTTCCCCAAACATAGCTTGATGCTACTTTTGGCATATTGACTAATGTTTTTGGTATATCCATGCTTAGTTTGTTTGAGTCAAAATCTATATGTAAAGAATCTACATTAATAAGTTTTGATGAAAATTTCCAAACAGATGCATCAACATCAATGATATCCCCATCTTTTAGGATGTTATAGGTGATACGAAGTGGTTTCTTTTGATTATATAAAGACAAATCCACATCTTTAAATGATATATCTTTTACTGTAAAATCAATCGTGCCAAGACTATTACTCGTGTCAAAATTCACATCTACTTTTGTAATTACAGAAACTTCATCATCGTATTTTGCTAACATGTTTTTAATTGTAACAACACCATTCTCAAGTGAAATATAAGCGTCAAATATATTTAAGTTTAGCCCCAAGTAATCAAAATTTGCATTTTTAGTAAAAAAGTCACCCTTTGCTTGTAGATCCATAGTCTGCAGATTGATTTCAAGTTTTAAGTTGGTGTCTATGAGACCCTTATGCTGGTAAAAAGGAAGTTTTACACCATATGCCTTGGTAATAGATAATAAATTATCATTAAGCATCCCTTTAAATAGTAGTTGTATAGTTACAAGTTCTTCCTCTTTCGTTAAATCTAACTTTATCCAGCTTTTATCTAAGAAAAATCCAGCTGTATAGGCTTTTTTTGGATAAATATATAGAATCCCATTTTTAAACTCTAATTCCGTGTTTTTACTATCGATAGAATCTAGTTGTTTGTTATATGTATATTTTAAATCATGTACTGTAGCACTGATGTATAGATTTTTATAGAACTCTTGTAGGTTTTTATATTCTAGCCACCCATATATGCTATTGATTGAGAGTGATGACATATCTATAGCATCTAGTGCCCAGTAGTTAATATCTTCACCAAGGTTAAATAGCTTAATTGTATGTTTGATATTTGTAATGCTAGAGAGAGAGTTCACTCTATAGAGAAGTTTTTCTTTATTTGCATCAATAAAAACCTTAAGTTTTACATCATTGTTTATATCTACATTCAAAGCAGTGATTATCTCTATATCTTTTGTGTAGAGGTTTAAAATTATATTACCATCTACAATTATCTCTCTTTGTATATCTTTGAACTCTATTATCTCTATATTAAAGAGATTTGATTCAAAATAGAGTAAACTTTTAAGAGAAAAATTTGGAGATAAAGCATTGAAAAAACCACTTTCCCCATACTTGTAATGAAAAGAAGCAGATATATCATTAAAAACAATTTTTTGAATAACTACATTTTCAAACCATGTATCAAACAAAACAAGTTCTTTAAAAATTTTCTTTATCTGCTTATAGTCGAAAGTATTGTTACTTGTTTCCTCTTTTTTTGTTATTTTTAGCTCATCGAGAGATATATCTAGTTTTTCATTCCATTTTATGTATAATTTCTTGATTTGTAAATTTGGAATGTTTATATTTTCAATATATATTCCATTTTGTAAAAGTATAAAAACAACTGAAAGTAATAAAAAGATGAATGATAAAAAACTTACTATAATAAAGTATATTTTTGAAATTGCACTAATAATTATATTATCATTCATGTATTACCTAAATCAGTATATTGATACCTCAAAAGTTCTCTATATTCCTCAAGGCTCTATTAATAAAATTATAACACAATTGCATGAGAAAAATTACGATGTTAGTAAACTTGATTCTTTGCTTTTAAGAGTGATAGGCTCGCCACAAAGTGGATGGATAAATATAGGTACAGAGAGAAGCACAAGAGCTGATTTTTTATATAAACTTACAACTGCAAAAGCAGCACTTCAAAATGTAACACTTATCCCTGGTGAAACTACATTTATATTTTTGAATCAACTTTCACAAAATTTTAATTTAGATAGAGAAAAGTTACAAAAAGAGTACGATTTACAATCGCCCTTGGTAGAAGGCGCTTTTGTGCCAAATACCTATAGGATGCCTATAGGTATTACAGAGAAGGAGTTAATTAGACTTCTATTGAGTAGTTCAGCTAAACTAATGAAAGAGTTGTCTATAAAAATATTTGGGAACTATAATGAAAAAAAATGGTTTCAATATGTAGCAGTTGCTTCCATAATACAAAAAGAATCAGCGAATCTTGAAGAGATGCCAATAGTGAGCTCTGTTATACATAATAGAATAAAAAAAGGGATGAAACTACAGATGGACGGTACTTTAAACTATGGAAAGTATTCTCATGTTAAAATAACACCAAAGCGCATTAGAGAGGATAAATCCATTTATAATACATATATACACAGTGGTGTTCCGAAAATTCCCATATGTAATGTGAGTTTCGATGCTATTAGAGCTGCTATCTTCCCAGCAAAGACAGACTATCTCTATTTTATGAAGTCAAAGAGTGGTACGCACAACTTTGCATGTAACTATTCTACACATTTAGACAATATAAAGGGTGCTACAAAATGAAACAAATTTTGAATATAGATAATTCTTTAGAGATGCTAATCAAATATTACCTATCTTAGTGTTATCATAATCTTGTAAATTTTTATGGGGCGAAAACTACTATAAAAATAAAATATTAACCTAAGGACAAACAATGTCAAAAATTATTTGGACAAAAATTGATGAAGCTCCGGCTTTAGCAACTTATTCGTTATTACCTATTGTAAATGCTTTTACTAAAGCAGCAGGTGTTGAAGTGGTAGTAAGTGATATTTCACTTGCAAACAGAGTTCTTTCTTCTATGGGAAAAACTACTGATGAGCTAGCAAAACTAGGAGAAGTTGTTTTAGAAGCTGATGGTAACATCATTAAGCTTCCAAATATTTCTGCATCAGTTGGGCAACTGATTGATTGTATAACTGAGCTTCAAGGGCAAGGTTTTGATATTCCTGATTATCCTGAAACTCCTCAAAATGATGCAGAGAAAGAGATTCAGGCTAAATATGCAACTTGTTTAGGTTCAGCTGTTAATCCAGTTCTTCGTGAAGGAAACTCTGACAGACGCGCTGCTGCTGCAGTTAAGAAATTTGCTCAAAACAACCCACACAAGTTAGCACCTGCGAGTGAAAACTCTCAATCTAGAGTATTGCATATGGATGGTGGAGATTTCTTCTCAAATGAGCAATCAGTAATCCTTGATAATAACGCAAATGTTACTATTGAGCTAAATGGTAAATGCTTAAAAGAATTAACTGACATGCAAGATAAAGAGATTATTGATGCTACTTTCATGTCTAAAAAAGCTTTAAGAAAATTCCTTCAAGAGACTATTGACAGTGCCAAATCAACTGACACTTTATGGTCATTACACCTTAAAGCTACGATGATGAAAGTAAGCGATCCAATTATGTTCGGTCATGCAACGGAAGTATTTTTCAAAGATGTATTTGATAAATATCAAGATGAGTTCGACAAACTAGGTTATAACTCAAACATGGGTCTTGGTGATTTATACAAAAAATTAGAAAACTCTGATAAAAAAGATGAGATTATTGCTGCTATCGAAGCTGTGTATCCAACTCAGCCGCGTATTGCAATGGTTGATTCTTCTAAAGGTATTACAAACTTACACGCTTCAAATGATGTAATTATTGATGCTTCTATGCCAGCTGCAGTTAAGACTGGTTGTAAGATGTGGAACTGGGATGATAAAGCTGAAGATGTTGTTTGTGTAATTCCTGATGCTTCTTATGCAGTTTTTCACAAAGCTATGGTTGATGATGTTGTAGCAAATGGTCAGTATGATGTTACAACTATGGGTAATGTTGCAAATGTTGGTCTTATGGCACAAAAAGCTGAAGAGTATGGTTCTCATCCAACAACTTTTGAAATCGCTGAAGCTGGTACTGTTGAAGTAAAACAAAATGGTAAAGTTTTAATGTCTCATGAAGTGGAAGAGGGTGATATTTGGAGACTTTCTCGTGTGAAAGATATTCCAATTCAAGACTGGGTTAGACTCGCTGTAGAGCGTGGTACACTTACTGGTTCTCCAGTAGTATTCTGGCTAGATGAAAATCGTGCTCATGATGCAAATATGATTAAAAAAGTAAATGAGTATCTTAAAAATCATGATACATCAGGACTAGAAATTCATATAATGAATGTTACTGATGCAACTAAATTTTCAAATGCTAGAGTAAGAGAAGGTAAAGATACTATCGCTGCAACTGGTAATGTTCTTAGAGATCACCTGACTGACATGTACCCAATTTTAGAGCTTGGAACATCTGCAAAAATGCTTTCAATTGTTCCTTTATTAGCTGGTGGTGGACTGTTTGAGACTGGTGCAGGTGGATCTGCTCCTAAGCATGTTGATCAGTTTGTTGCAGAGGGTCACTTAAGATGGGATTCACTTGGTGAGTTCTTAGCACTTGCTGAGTCTTTAAGATTTATTGGCAACAAAAACTCTGATGAAAAATTAGCTGCTCTTACAGCTGCTCTTGATATTGCAAACGATGGTTACCTTTCAAACAATAAAGAGCCAGGTAGAAAATGTGGTGAGCCAGACAATAAAGCTTCTCACTTCTTCTTAGCACAATATTGGGCTAAAGCATTAGCTGAGGGTGATAACGCTGAGTTAGCTGCTAGATTTGCACCTGTTGCAAAAGCTTTAACTGAAAATGAAGATACAATTATCGCTGAGTTACTTGCTGTTGAAGGTAAAGCTCAAGATATTGGTGGTTACTTCCGTCCAGATGATGCAAAAGCTGAAACTGCAATGAGACCATCTGCTACATTAAATAAGATTATTAGCGCTATATAATGTAAAGAACAGGAGAGGGGTTTCTCCTCTCTTTTCTTT
Organism: Sulfurimonas sp.; assembly: GCA_026988315.1. Taxonomy (GTDB): domain Bacteria; phylum Campylobacterota; class Campylobacteria; order Campylobacterales; family Sulfurimonadaceae; genus Sulfurimonas. Next base: position 34,791 of record JALSLJ010000074.1, read on the forward strand.
TTTTATATAAAACTATTTTGTTGGTTTTATATAAAAGACGAAAGTCTTTGATTGATGCTTAATATACTTAAGTGTTGTGTGTTCGCACATATTGTTTAAGTTTATTAAACAGGCATCATAGTATTTAATATGTAGGAGTATAAATGAGTCAAGGTAAAAGAGTAGGAATTGTAGGAGCTGGAAATGTAGGTGCTACAGTAGCATATTCTCTAGCGATGCTTGGTTCTTGTCATGAGATTATTCTTCGTGATAATAAGATAGATGTAGCTAGAGGTAAGGCGCTTGATATGTCTCAAGCCGCTTCAGCAGTAAGAAGTCACACAGTAGTTAGTGTTGCAGAAGATATGTCTGATTTAGTTAATTGTGATGTTGTTGTTGTGACAGCTGGTAGTCCAAGGCTTCCAGGGATGAGTCGTGATGACTTACTTATGATTAATGCAAGTATCACAAAAGAGGTTATACAAGGTATAGCTGAGTATTCTCCAAATGCAATTATTATAATGGTATCCAATCCATTGGATGCTATGACTTATGTAGCATTAAAAGAGAGTGGTTTTGATAGAAGTCGTGTTATTGGGATGGCAGGTATTTTAGATAGTTCGAGAATGGCTGCATTTATTCAAGAAAAACTCGGATATGGTGGAGGTCAAATTCGTGCATCTGTTATGGGTGGTCATGGTGATGATATGGTTCCATTACCTCGCTATTCTACAGTTGCAGGTGTTCCTCTTTCTGATGTTTTAAGTGAAGATGAGATAGATGAAATTGTAGTGCGTACTCGTAATGGTGGTGCAGAAATTGTTGGACATCTTAAAACTGGTTCGGCGTATTATGCACCAGCAAAATCAACAGCAATTATGGTTGATGCTATTTTAAAAGATACAAAGCAGATCCATCCATGTGCAGTTTATTTAGAGGGTGAATATGGCTATAAAGATGTTGTTTCTGGTGTTCCAGTGATGCTAGGTGCAAATGGAGCAGAAAAAATTATCGAAGTTACGCTTGATGAAGCAGAACAAGAGATGTTTAAAAAGTCTTGCGCATCAGTACAAGAACTTATAGACTCTTTAAATAAAAATAATTTTTTTAAAGGTAAGTAATATGCGTGAAATTGCGTATGAAGAGATAGTGAAAAATGTTAGAGATATTATTGTTTATTCTGCTTCAAATTTGCCAGAAGATGCTTTACAAGCAATGAAAGATGCTTACGAAAACGAAAAAAGCCCTGTAAGTAAAGAGGTTCTCAAGCAACTTTTAGAAAATGCTGATATAGCAAGTTCTGAAGCGCGTCCTTTATGTCAAGATACTGGTCTAGCAGTTTTCTTTGTAAAAATTGGTGCGGATGTAAAGGTTGTTGGTGGTCTTTTGAAAGATGCTATTAACGAGGGTACCGAAAAAGGTTATGTAGAGGGTTATTTAAGAGCTTCAACCTGTCACCCTTTTACTCGTGCCAACAATAAAGATACAGTTGGTTATAACTTACCTGCAATTATTCACCTTGATATTGTGGAGGGTGATAAAATAGATATAGAATATGCTGCAAAAGGTGGTGGGAGTGAAAATGTATCTCGTGCAAGAGTTTTTCCACCAGCTGCTGGAAAGCAAGGTGTAATTGACTATGTAAGAGAGTGTATCTCTGATGCTGGTCCAAATCCATGCCCCCCACTTACTGTTGGTGTTGGGATTGGTGGAACTTTTGAAAAAGCTGTAATTAGCTCCAAGCATGCACTATTCCGTGATATTGGTTCAGTAAACGAAGATCCTGATATGGCAGAGATGGAAGAAACTATAAAATTAGAATTAAACAAGCTCGGTATCGGTACTATGGGTATGGGTGGAACAGAGACCGTTTTAGCTGTGCATATTGAAGCTAACCCATGCCATATCGCCTCTTTGCCAGTGTCTGTTAATGTTCAGTGTCATAGCTCACGCCATACACATATCACTATATAAGGAGAAAAGATGAGTAAAACATATCACTTAACAACTCCACTTAGTGACGAAATTGTTTCAGAGCTTCAAAGTGGTGATATTGTATATTTAAGCGGTACTATTTATACCGCAAGAGATGCTGCCCATAAAAGACTTGTTGATTTACTTGACGCTGGAGAAGATCTTCCTTTTGACATAAAGGGTGCTGTGATCTATTTTGTAGGACCAACTCCACCTAAGCCGGGTGACCCGATTGGAAGTGCAGGACCAACTACATCTTACCGTATGGATTCTTATTCTCCTAGGCTGATTGCTGAGGGTTTAAAAGGGATGATAGGTAAGGGTAAAAGAAATAAAGATGTAACAGATGCATGTGAAGAGTATAAAGCTGTATATTTTGGCGCTACTGGTGGTGCTGGAGCACTTTTAGGGAAGCAAATTAAAAGTGCAGAGGTTATTGCTTATGAGGAACTGGGTCCCGAAGCAGTTAGAAAACTAGAAGTTGTTGATTTTCCAGTGACAGTAGTAAATGACACACATGGCGAAGACCTATATAAAATTGGTCGTGCCAAATATGAAATCAAATAGGTCAGAAGTTAAATAACTTCCAATTTAAAACAAGGAGAATTAATGAATATACATGAATATCAAGCGAAACAGGTTTTTGCTAAATACGGTGTGCCAGTACCAAAAGGTATTATGGTTGAAAGCGTAGATGCTGCTGTAGAAGCTGCAAAAGAGTTGGGTGGTCCTATTTGGGTTGTTAAAGCTCAAATTCACGCAGGTGGTCGTGGTTTAGGTGGTGGTGTTAAGCTTGCTAAGACTCTTGATGAAGTAAGAGAACTTGCAGACGAGATCCTTGGTATGACTTTGGTAACCCATCAAACTACTGCTGAGGGTAAATTAGTTCAAAAACTTTACATTGAAGATGGTGCAGATATTAAAGATGAGTTCTACCTTTCTGTTGTTTTAGATAGAAAATTAGAGATGCCACTAATTATGGCTTCTACAGAGGGTGGAATGAACATCGAAGATGTTGCTGAAAACACTCCTGAAAAAATAATTACAGTTCCTGTTGATCCAGCTATTGGTTTTCAAGCTTTTCACGGTCGTCAACTAGCTTTTGGTCTTGGAATTACAGATAAAGCAGAGCAAAAAAACATCATCACATTTGCACAGAAACTGTTTAAATTGTATATGGAAAATGATGCAGAGATGATTGAAATCAATCCTCTTGTTAGAACTGGATCAGGTGAGTTTATTGCACTTGATGGGAAAATGGGCTTTGACAATTCTGCTCTTGGACGCCAACCAGAAATCGCTGCAATGAGAGATTTAACTGAAGAAGATGCTGATGAAGTAGAGGCTGCTAAGTATGGTCTTTCTTATGTTGCACTTGATGGTGAAATTGGTTGTATGGTAAATGGTGCTGGTCTTGCAATGGGCACTATGGATACTATTAACTATATGGGTGGAACACCTGCTAACTTCCTCGATGTTGGTGGTAGTGCAAATGCAGAGACTGTTGCTAAAGGATTTGAAATAATCCTTAAAAACCCAAAAGTTAAAGCAATTTTTGTAAATATTTTTGGTGGTATTGTTCGTTGTGACCGTATCGCAAATGGTATCATTGAAGCTACAAAAATTACTGATGTTAATGTACCGGTTATTGTTCGTCTTGATGGTACAAATGCTCCAGAGGCTGCAGAAATTCTTAAGAATGCAAATATTTCCAACCTTATTGTTGGTAGTGATTTAGGTGATGGTGCTGCAAAAGCAGTAGCTGCCGCAAAACAAGCATAGTAAAGGAAATTAATGTCAATATTAGTAAATAAAGATACAAAAGTAATCGTTCAAGGTTTTACAGGGAAAGAGGGTACTTTTCATGCTGAGCAATGTTTAGCATATGGTACAAAAATCGTTGGTGGTGTGACACCAAATAAGGGTGGTCAAACTCACCTTGGTCAACCAGTATTTAATACAGTTTCAGATGCTGTAAAAACTACAGGTGCTACTGTTTCTATGATTTTTGTACCACCTGCATTTGTTGGTGATGCTGTAATGGAAGCTGCTGAGGCTGGAATTGAGCTTGCTGTAATAATAACAGAGGGTGCACCAGTAAAAGATATGCAAATGGCTAAGGCTCACGCTACTAAGCATGGTATGAAAACACTTGGACCAAACTGTCCTGGTATTATCACTGCTGAAGAGTGCAAGATTGGAATTATGCCTGGTATGATTTTCAAAAAAGGTAATGTTGGACTTATTTCTAAATCTGGTACATTAACTTACGAAGGCGCGAACCAAGTTTGTAACGAAGGTTATGGTATTACAACAGCTATTGGAATTGGTGGAGATCCAATAATTGGTCTTTCATATAACCAAATTTTACCAATGTTTGAAGCAGATCCAGAGACTGAAGCAATCGTTATGATTGGTGAAATTGGTGGGGATCTTGAGATTCAGGCTGCTAAATTGATTAAAGAGCAGATCACAAAACCTGTTGTTGCTTTTATTGCAGGTCAAACTGCACCTAAAGGTAAAACTATGGGTCATGCAGGTGCAATTGTATCTGGTAGTGCTGGTACAGCAAAAGAGAAGATGGAAGCACTTGAAGCTGCTGGTGTTACAGTTGTTGTTTCTCCTGCTGATATTGGTAAAGCTATAGCAAAAGTTTTAGGAAAAAAATAGAAAATGCTAAAAACCGTAGAGGTTAATAATGTACGCTGTAGTGGTTGTGCAAATACAATAATGAAAGTTCTTAAAAAAGAGGGCTTTGAAAATGTAGAAGTTGACCTTTCGTGCGAGCCTCGTAAGGTAACAGTTGAGTTACAAGATGAGGCGTCATCAGCACACTTTAGAACTATTTTAAGAAAACTAGGTTATCCTCTCTCCGATGAAGAGATTAGTTTTGGTAATTCAGCTACTCTTAAGGCTAAGAGTTTTCTCTCTTGCGCAGTCGGGAAGTTTGGTGTTAAAAAATAATACGAAGTAATATTCGTAACTTAATAATTAGGAGAAAATATGGCAGCTAGTCCAATGGTAAACCCAGGTGATCAACCAGTATGGGTAAATACAGATAACTGTAAAGCGTGTGATATATGTGTTTCAGTATGTCCTTCAGGTGTTCTTGGGATGAAATATGAGTCAACATCAACTCTTGGTGCAATGATTTCTATTGATCACCCAGAAGCTTGTATTGGGTGTAATGAATGTGAGTTAACATGTCCTGATTTCGCTATTTATGTAGCAGATAAGCAAGAATACAAAGCAGCTGGTTTTAGTTTTGCTAAACTTACTGATGAAGCAAAAGAGCGTCAAGCTGCAATTATTGCAAACAATTATATGTCACTTAGTGAACAAGGAGTTAAGTAATGGAAATGAGAGAAGTAATTTCTACAGGAAATGAACTTGCTGCACTAGCAGGTGTGGATGCAGGCTGTAAATTTTTTGGCGGCTATCCACTTACACCGTCAAGTGAAATAATGCATGTAATATCTGATCTTTTACCTAAGATTGGTGGTACATGTATTCAAATGGAAGATGAGATAGGAGCAATCTGTGCAGTAATCGGTGCAGGAATGGCAGGAGAAAGAACTATGACTGGTACTTCTGGACCAGGTATGAGTTTAAAAGCTGAAAACTTAGGTCTTGCTCAGATGGCAGAAGTTCCTTTAGTTTGTGTAAATGTTATGCGTGGTGGTCCATCGACTGGTCTTCCAACTCGTGTATCTCAAGGGGATATTCTTCAATCTAAAAACCCATCTCATGGTGATTATAAATCAATCACATTATGTGCTGGTTCATTAGAGGAATGCTATACTGAAACAGTAAGAGCTTTTAATCTTGCAGATAGATTTATGCAACCAGTTATCGTTTTACTTGATGAGACTATTGGTCACATGCACGGTAAAGCTATGCTTCCAACTGCTGAAGAAGTGAAAAAAGGTATAGTGCCAAGAAAGAAATTTGATGGCCCTGCTGAAGAGTATTTTCCATATGAGTGTGGCCCAACTGAACCAGCAGTTCTTAATCCAATGTTTGAGGGCTATAGATACCACTTTACAGGTCTTCACCATGATAAAAATGGTTTTCCAACGGAAGAGATTGAGACTTGTAGAAAGCTGATTCAAAGACTTGAAGATAAAGTTGCAATGCATGAAGATGAATTGGAATCTTATGAAGAGTTTATGATGGATGATGCAGAGATTATGATTGTTGCTTATGGTTCTGTTTCTCTTGCAGCAAAAGAGTCTATTCGTCATTTGAGAAAAGAGGGGATTAAAGCTGGTCTTTTCCGTCCAATTACTATCTGGCCTTCACCAGCTAAGAAAATTAAAGAGCATACTGATAAAATAGAAAAAGTTTTAGTGGTAGAGTTAAATATTGGTCAGTTCCATGCTGAAGTAGAGCGTGCTTCGTCTAGATTAGATATAGACGGTCTATTTAAAGTTAATGGTAGAGCAATTTCACCTCATGAGATTGTAAGTAAAGTAAAGGAGTTATAACAATGGCATTTAATTATGATAAATATTTAAGACTAGAAAAAATGCCAACACTATGGTGTTGGGGTTGTGGCGACGGTGTAATTTTAAAAGCATTTGTTAGGGCTATTGAAAAAATGGGTGTATCTCAAGATGATGTATGTGTTGTTTCAGGAATCGGTTGTTCAGGAAGATTTTCTTCTTATGTTGATTTTAATACAATCCATACTACTCACGGTAGAACAGTAGCTTATGCAACCGGTGTTAAGCTAGTTCGTCCTGATAAATTAGTTGTCTGTGTTGCTGGAGATGGTGATGCACTTGCTATTGGTGGTAACCATACAATTCATGGATGTAGAAGAAATATTGATATAACTATGATTGTAATTAATAACTTTATTTATGGTCTTACAAATTCACAAACTTCTCCAACAACACCGCAGGGTATGTGGACAGTAACTCAAAAAATTGGTAATATCGATCCAACTTTTGATACTTGTGAGTTAGCTATCGCTTCGGGAGCTTCTTTTGTTGCTCGTGAGACAATGCTTGATCCTAAGAAGCTTGAAAAAGCGATGATTAAAGCAATGGAGCATAAAGGCTTCTCAATGATGGAAGTACTTTCTAACTGTCATATTAATCTCGGTAGAAAAAACAAAATGGTTTCGGCTATGGAGAATTTAGAGTGGATAGATAGCATTACAGTTTCTAAAAAGAAATATGATGCTATGAGTGAGGAAGAGCAATTAAACTTATTCCCAACAGGTATTCTAAAACAAGACTTAGAAGTTCGTGAATATTGTGATATGTATCAAGATATTATAGATGCTCATCAAGGTAAGCGTGCAAAAATTACACAAGATGATTTTGCTAAAAAAATATAAGGAAGAATAATGAGCGATACTAAAACATTAATGAGATTTACTGGTGTTGGTGGTCAAGGTGTTCTTCTAGCTGGTGAAATTTTTGCAGCTGCAAAGATTAAAACTGGTGGCCATGGACTAAAAACAGCAACATATACATCACAAGTTCGTGGTGGACCTACTGTTGTTGATATTCAGCTTGATGATGAAGAGATTTATTATCCATATGCAAATGATGGTGAAATTAACTTCATGCTTTCAGTTGCTGAAATGAGCTACAAGCTATTTAAAGATGGTGTTAAGCCTGGTGGGACAATTGTTATCGATCCAAATTTAGTTCATCCAACCGATGAAGATAGAAAAACTTGGAATATCCATGAGATTCCAATTATTACTATTGCAAAAGAAGAGGTTGGTAATGTTATCACTCAATCTGTTGTTGCTCTTGCAATTGCTAATACTATGATGAATGCTATTGATAAAGAAACTCTTATTGAAACAATGCTTTCAAAAGTACCGGCTAAAGTTCATGATGTTAATAAAACTGCTTATGAGCTTGGTGAAAAATATGCTAAAGAAGCTATGGCTTAATTAGTTCTACTTTAAGGCAACTCTTTATGAGTTGCCTTTTTTTAAGCTCCTGTATGATATTAATTAGTATTAAATAATCTATTTCATAAATGCTTTTAGCTAAATTAATATTAAAAAATATCAATTTAGCTAAAAAATATTAAATTTTTATGCTTTCCCAAAAGAAATCAACATGTTTTTCAAATTGAGTAGATAGACTGTTTGTAGATAAAGAATCAAATCTTAAAAGAGTAACTTGAAGCCTAATATAGAATAGGGTGGATAAAAATTCATAGGAGATTATCATAGGATCACCAGAGCGTATTAAAGAGTTCTGCATCATGATAAAAAAACCTTCAGAGAGTATCTTGACATTCTTATCATGAAAATCACTCATAAACTGCTCTCTAAGTACTTTGTTTTGTAGTAGTTCAATAAGAAGTATTCTAAACATTTTCTCGTTCCTCTTATCAAATGTAAGCAGTTTATACTGCATTGCGAATTTATGTAAAAATGTTTTTCCTTTCATAGCACTTTCTCTAATTTCATCTTGCTCAAGAGAGAAGGGTGAAGAGAATATATCCTTTGCAACTTCTAAGAAAATTTCCTCCTTGCTCTTATAATGATTATAAATTGCGCTTTCTCTTATCCCTACTTGTGAAGCTATTTTTCTTACGCTTGTACCTTTATATCCATATTCTGAAAATAGGGTAGAAGAAATTTTCAGTATTTTTTGTTTCGTTCCAGTTCTTTTATGAATCGTCGTATTTTCGGGCATATTTAGACCTTTTTTCAGTGTGAACACTTGTTAATTTCTTATGTATTATATATGAACACTTGTTAGTATTAGCTTATCTCAAAAGAACAAGTGTTCATATATGAATTTTTGCAAATGAACACTCGTTCTCATTCATATAAATAAGATTTAAAGGATTAATAGAGTAATATTTCGCAGGTGCACCAGATAGTCACTTGAGTAACCTCAAGAGGAAAGTCCGGGCTGCTGTAAGACAGTGTTCCATTTAACTAATGGCCGTAGTGATACGAGGGAAAGTGCAACAGAAAATAAACTTTTATCCACTTGGATAATAAAGGTGAAAAGGTGGTGTAAGAGACCACCAGTCTTTGTAGCAATACAGAGAGCTTGTAAACCCAACATGGCAGCAAGAAACAGATGGTCAGCGTCTTACATTGCGACTGTTTCGCTAGAGATACTATGTAAATAGTATAGTAGATTAATGCTATCGTAACAAAACCCGGCTTATAGTTGCACCTAAGTCCTGAGTCAAAAATAACACCAACAGGATTTATAATATACTTATCTATCTTAGAAGATAAGAGAGGTATTTTCAATAGAATTTACATTATGTTAACCAGTATCTATCTCCAGTCTTCTTGATACATATTGTTTAATATAAAACTTTTAAGCAACTACAATAAGGAGAAAGTGATGGATAGAAAAACACAACTAATAAAAGATATACAAGATTTACTTAACTCTTACGATGCAGAAAATACAACTTCCATCAACCCTGATCTATTAATGTTTATGGATGAAAATACTCTTGTAAGTATAATAGACAATTTGCTTACTCAAAAAGAACATTCTAAACAATCAGATACTCAATGGTTGGAAAAATTTAAAAAATATAACGATTAGTCATATTTTCAACGACTTGTAAAGCTCCAATATAGGGGTTTTTATTGATATGAATTATTGTTATGTTTATATCCGTTAGGTATATTTACTAAAATAGTGTATCATTTCGGAAATTAATACATAGGAACCTTACATATGACAAATATAGATTTAGTTCAGTTAACTGAACAAACGAAAAAATTAACAGCACTAATTGTTGAAGATGAAAAAGTAACAAACGAGCTCTTGTGTTCTACTTTTAAAAACTTTTTTGCTAATGTAAACTCTTTCTTCTCTGGTGATGAGGCACTTGAAGCATATAAAAAACTTAAGCCAGATGTTGTTTTTGTTGATATAATTATGGCAGGTATGGACGGGATAGAGCTTTCTCGTAAAATTCGTGAAATTAATCCAAGTCAAATTATTATTGTAATCTCTGCAAGTAATGATATTGAAAAAATATCTCAATCAATTGAAGTTGGTGTAAATAGTTTCATTCAAAAACCAATAGATACTAAAAAGATAGTGGAGCTTCTTACAAACCTTGTTTCAATCATCACTAAAAAGAAAAAGATTGATACTAAAACATTCTCTATATCTCTTCCTTTGGATTTATATGATGTGGTGAATGATAACGCAAAAGCTGAAAGTATTTCAAAAAATGCAGTTATCATTAGAGCTCTCCGCAGTTTCTACGAACAATAAGCTGATATTTTTTTATGTTCCTTAGTTATTTAATTTTTAATTAAGGAACATATCTATATAATTTCGGCTCAACAATTAATGTTGAAAGTGGCCCCGTCGTCTAGCGGTTAGGATCCATGGTTTTCATCCATGTTACAGGAGTTCGATTCTCCTCGGGGTCACCACTTACCTTTTCTTAAAAAAACCAAAAAAACTTTATAACACAACAACTTATCAGCAAAGATTGGATAAAATTTCACAAATTATTATTTAGGAATTTTAATGT
>JALSLJ010000075.1 GCA_026988315.1 Sulfurimonas sp.
CAGTACATGCCTTACCATTAGGAATAAAAACAACGATTACGCCCAGTTTTATTTTTATAGATGAAAATGCTAGTATAATAGAGAATGTACCTGGCGCATGGAGTAAAAAAGATTTTCTTTTATTGCTTCAAGAGATAAAAACATATACACAAAAAAGTCTGAAAAAGGAGAAGAGAGATGAGAAGTAGAAAGGTTATAACAACGGTAGTATTGGGGTTGGTTTGTAGTGTATCATTGTTTGCACGTACAGGCGAAGATGTATATGAAGAGATTTGTGCAAAATGTCATATTGCCTATATTGCAGAAGATAAAATAGAGCAAAATTTTTCAGAGTACAGCAACACAATGCTCAAACTCAAAGCACCTCCTGTGAGTCAAATAGCTTTGGCGATGAAGCAAAAATTACGAAACCCTGACCTGAATGACAAGATAAACCGTTTAGAGGTGAGTGCGTTTATTGCAGATTATATTATTTATCCTGATAGAAAGAAAAGTATTTTAGATCCAAAAATAAGTAAATATTTCCCAACAATGCCTAGCCTTAAAGGAAAAATAAGCCCAGAAGATATAGAAATTATTAGTAATTTTGCCTATGACTTTGACCCTAAAGCCTATGCTAAAAAAAGTGTAGCAAATTTGCCTTTTGAAAAAGTATTACAAAAAGCGCAAAGAGAAGATAAGATTATTCTCATCGAGGCAGTGGCACCCCATTGTCGCTATTGTAAAAAAATGCAAGAAGAAACGTTGGTGGAACCTAGTATTGTCGCTGCGTTGAAAAAAGATTTTATTACCCTCACTGTGGATGTAAGTAAAGACGAATTGCCCCTTGATTTGAATGTCCATATGACACCTAGCTTTTTCTTTATCTTCCCTCACAAAGGTAGTGATAAAGTAAAAATAAAACGTATACCTGGGGCATGGAGTAAAGAAGACTTTTTAGATATCTTAAATGAGTCTGTGTTGGCAAAGAAAAATAAATAACAAAGGAGTAGAAGATGTTTATGTTTAAAAAATTATGTCTGTTTTGTATCTGCTTCAATAGCTTTGTGATGGCAGAAACAGAGTTCGCTACACCAAAACCAGCGATTGACAACCCAAGAAAAATTGTCTTTTCCATAGATACACTAGACGACAAAGAAGTCAACCACGTCATAAGCACTGTGAACAATGTCATCAAGTTTTATAGACCTGAAAATACAGAAGTGGTGGTGGTCGTTTACAGCCAAGGTGTGAAAATTTTACGAAAAGACAGCGACGAGCATACTCGAAAACGAATTGAAGCGTTGATGACGTATGACATAGAGTTTGTGGCTTGTGAAAACTCTTTACGTACCTTAGGCATTAAGAAAAAAGAGTTAATGGAAGATTTGAGCTTTGGTACAGCGGGTATTGTGGAAATCATAGAACGCAAGCTCCAAGGTTTTACCTACATAAAGCTGTAATTTTACATATCTTTTACACTATGAAGCTATAGTAAGGCATTAAATTAAAGGATACATGATGAAA
>JALSLJ010000076.1 GCA_026988315.1 Sulfurimonas sp.
TTCTGTAATTGAGCTTTGCCTTACCATATCGTCGTTTGTTATGTTAGAACCCATCCAGTTTTGAAGCATCATAGATGGCGGTATTTTTATAACTCTCTCTATCTTAGGAACATATTGCCACATATTGTTATCAAGACTTAAAAAGGTAATCCCTTTGTCTTTTGGAGGGTAAAGTATTTTTACAAAACTTTTCTCTTCACCCTGTGAGTATGACTCTATTTTCATAGTTCTTTTGTGGTACTTTGAAGATATGTTCATTGTAAGCTTGATGTAAATATTTTTACCTCGAAGATTGTTATCCACTTTTTTCATAATCTCATCAGCTTCATTTGCACTCAAAATCGAACAAGTTAGCAGTATTATCACAAACAGATTTTTCATGATTACTTTGGAAGAATCCACATATGACTGTACCAGTACCATCTACCATCACCAGCAGGAGCAGTACATGTATAACGGTCACGGGGAGGTTGAAGTGGAGAATGTGCTTGAATCTCTAGCTCGGTATCTGAGATCCATTTAAAATCTATACGCTCACCGCTACTTAGAAAACAACCGACACCATCCACCGCTCTTTTGAGTTTCAATCGTAATTGTGGTGGATTTTCATTGCCAACAACCGGCTCCCATGGAGATATAGACTCTACAGGCAAAGGGAGAGTATTTATCTTGAGTTGAAAACCTTTAGGTGAACCGTAAATCTCTGACATAGGGTAACGAGGCAAGGCTCTAAAATCACTGCTAGCATCCATGACCCCTGATTCTTGTGCCACACCTACATAACCCAAACTTTTAAGTATATTTGCCATATCTTCATTATATTCACCAAAGGGGTATGAAAAAAGCTTAGGGTGAGTGTTAGTTGTAGCTCCTAGCTCCTCTTGAAGCCTTTTTTGTGCTCTTAGAACCTCTTTTTTAAAACGCTCCTCCCAACTCTTTTTACTCTCTTCTTTAGCAGGAAGTAAATACTCATGTGTCAGGGAATGGTTTGCAAACTCCACACCATTTTTACTCATCTCTCTCATCTGTTCCCAACTCATATAGTGTTTTGACTTCTTATCTACAGGGTTTGTATTGACAAAAACTGTCAATGGGATAGCTCTCTCTTTAAACATTGGATATCCCTTTGTGTAAGTAGTTATATATGCATCATCAACACTAATGGCTATAGTTTTAGGGGGGAGTTGCTTACCCGCTTGCAGGTAACGAACTATTTTAGAGAGTTGCCAAACATTAAAGTTATTTTCTTTTATATACTCAAGGTGTTGTTTGAGTTGCTCCATACGAATATTTGTCGATGGATACTTACTATTTCCAAAACGATGATACATAAATACAACGGCACTTGATGAGTTTTTTTGTACACTTTGCCTATCCACAACAGCATAGAGCGATGTTTGTGTAAGTAAAAAATATATAGATAGCAAAATAACTGTTTTCATAATAACCTCTTTTTTATAATCTGGAGTATTATAGCATTAACACTTCACTAATAGTTATAGACTATAATAAAGCATGAACAAAAAAATATTACTTTTAGAAGATGACACACTTTTAGCACAAACACTTCAAGAGCTTTTATCATCACAGGGGTATGATGTGATACTTGCATCTACGGGAGATGAGGCTGCTGAGACAAGTTACGAAAACGGTTTTGATTTGTATATCTTCGATATCAATGTTCCCGACATTAACGGACTTGACCTCCTAGAGTCTCTTCGGGATGCGGATGATAGAACTCCCACTATTTTTATAAGTGCATTGGTTGATTTAAACTCCATTGCCACAGCTTTTAAAATAGGGGCTGAGGATTATATAAAAAAGCCTTTTTTCCCAGAAGAGTTACTTATACGAGTAGATGCAAAACTCAAAACAAAAAATGCAACTATCTCTTATAAAGATTTAGAATACGACACACAAACAAAAACCTTACGAAAAGATGGGCATGTGATAGCTCTTGGTGAGGTGCAAGAGAGATTATTTGACCTTTTTATACACAACATATCTAAAGTGTTAACAAAAGAAGACCTCTTAGACTGCTTAGAAAAACCATCATCTATTGCCCTTAGAGTTGCCATAACAAAACTCAAACAGACTACAGGGTTAGATATAAAAAATCTTCGTGGTATAGGGTATATAGTTGAATAGAGTAGAGATAGAATCATTTTTAAAAAGTTTTTTACTTTTTTTCATTTCCTTAGGGGTACTTATTGCAATCCTGTTCTACATCAACTACACTAAAGAGGTTCAAACTCTCGATACGAAACTTTTTTCTGAGATGCGAGTGTGTAGTTTTGACTTAAAATGTAAACAGTTTGAGATAGATTTTATCCCTATGGAAAATCAAAAGCTTTATAAGCTTTATAAAAATGAGAATGGATTAAGTAGTTTTTACCCTATCCCTACATCTGAAAAAAATATTATGGCTCTCTATTTTAAGCAAGACAAATACGACAAAGAGCTCCAAAAACTTCAAAAAACTTCACTTATAGAATTTTTTATATTTTTAATGGTAATTTTTATCTTGTCAATTTTATTTTCTTTTTATGCTCTATATCCATTAAGAAATGCTTTAACACTAACACAAGAGTTTATAAAAGATATACTTCACGATTTTAACACACCATTAGCCTCGCTTAGACTAAACACATCTATGCTAAAGCTTGAAATTGGGGAAAATGAAAAAATAAATAGACTTGAGCAGAGTGTGGCTAATATACTCTACCTACAAGAGCACTTACGCTCATACCTCCATAACCATTCACTAGAAAAATCTGAACTTGACTTAAACACTCTAATAGTTACTCAGGTGCATATGATAGAAAAAAACTATCCTAACATTCACTTTAAAATAGATATACCGTCCCTTCAAGTAAGAGCGAACAAAGAAGCTTTCATCCGTATAATTGACAACCTCCTAACTAATGCTTGCAAATACAATAAACCTGCTGGGAGTGTAAAAATACTCTACATTCAAAAAACTCAGTGCTTAGAGATTATAGACACTGGAAAAGGGATACAGCACCCACAAAAAGTTTTTCATCGCTTTTATAAAGAACAAGAGAGGGGGATAGGGATTGGGCTTCATATAGTGAAAAAGCTTTGTGATGAGTTAGATATAAAAATCTCTATAAAAAGTATTCTAGGTCAAGGGAGTATTTTTTCACTTAACCTGTCCAAACTAATACTAAGCTAACATTTAGCTCACACTTGACTAACACAACTATGTGATAATACCACTATCAAAACAAAAGGACACAAGATGAAAACATTAAGATTAAGCGCAACTTTATTGCTGTTAGGAACATTAACATTAGGCATGGCAGAAACAACAGTTGATGCACAAATCACAGCGATTCAAAACGCTACTACAGATGAAGAGAGAGTAGAGCTTGTCAATGAGTTCAAAGCAACTTTAAGTACTCTTAGTGACGAGGAGAGAACTGCAGCTATTGATGAGCTAAAAACTACTATGCAAGCTGACGGTACAGCTCTTCAAACACAAATGCAAACTCGTACACAACAAAGAAGTCGTATGAACCAAACAGATGAAGCTCAAACTTTAGATGGCACACAAGCTATGGGTCAAGGGCAATCAGCTACAAAAGCGATGCAAGGTACTCCAAGTGAAAATGCAGGTGCTATGGGTGGCTTTAGAGGGGGAAGATAATTTTTTCCTCTCAAATAAGATATAATTTGGGTATCTTTTTATGATACCTAAAGGTGAAGTATGCAAAAAAAAATAGTAACACTGCTTCTAGTAAGCACACTAAGTCTTCTAGCTTATACTGATTCAGATATGGATGGAGTTGATGACAAAAATGACTTATGTCCAAATACACCCTTTAGTGACTTAGTCAATAGTGATGGATGTAGTACAAAAAGCTTAGTGAATCCTCATAAATTCAACATCGTTCTCGGTATTAGCTTTTCGCAAAGTAAGTATAGCGATACAGATACCACAACTCAAAACGCTCAGATTAATTATTATTACAAAAACTTTTCCGCTCAAATCAGCAGTTCTTACTACAATACAGAGAGTACCACTTACACTGATAATGGCACAAATGATTCTTATCTCGGAGTAAGCTACAAATTTTCACCTATAAAAAAGCTGTATCTCCGTGCTGGTCTTGGGGTGATTATGCCAACTTATGATACATCACTCAATAATAACAATCCAGATTACACATCATCTCTCAGTCTTAGCTATATGCCAAAAAACATAAATATGTTTGCGAGATACAGCTATACTCTCATAAATGACGATGATACAATTTTAGTATATGATGATGGCTCAAGCATAGAGGTAAACTATCAAAACACATCCTCGTATAATCTCGGAGCAGGCATCTATCCTAGTCCAAAGAGTTATCTCAGTTTTTCTTACAACTCAAGCGAGAGCATCTATGAAGGTGCGGATAATATAGAAACTCTCTCTTGTAGTCTCTTTTACAACATAAACAAAAAAGTTTTCACAAGTTTAGCTTACGCTTATGGACTTAGCGATAGCGCAAGTGATAATTACCTGTCACTTAGAGTTGGTTACTACTTTTAAATCCTTCTTTAAAAAAGTAGTTCCTCTTGAGGGTCAACCTCTGCCTCAACACGAGGTGGTTTTGATATTTCACTAAAGAACTCTTTCTTGCCATCTATAACCACCTCTATAATCCCCTCAGGTATCTCAAATTTTCTTTGAATCTGCGGGTATAATTTCAGCACATTTTTGTAGTAGTTTGAAAAAGCAGGTCCAGCAATTCTACCACCCGTCTCTTTTTTATACATAGGCGTATTATCATCATTTCCAAACCAAACAATTGTCTCTATGGTTGGTGAGTATCCTGCAAACCAGCCATCTACATTGTTATTAGTTGTTCCTGTTTTTCCAGCTAACTCTATCCCTTTAGCACTTGCACGCCTCCCTGTTCCTCTATCTACGACATCCCTAAGTATAGAGGTCATGATAAAAGCTTGAGTAGGTTCAGTTATAAACTTTGTTTTTTCCCTCTTTTGATACACTCTATATCCATCTTGTTCCACATAATTGATCAAGTGAGGTTCAACCTGAATACCGCCATTTGCAAAAGATGTATAGTATTTAGCTAACTGCAATGGTGAGAGGGAGATAGTGCCCAAAGATATTGACAAATCTGGTGGAAGATTTTTTATGCCAAATTTCACAAACTCATTTAAAAGTTGCCTTAATCCTATCTCATTAACAAGGTTGATAGTTGCCAGGTTTCTTGAGTGTATTAATGATTCTCTAAGACTAATTAAACCCTTGTAGTTTTTTTCATAATTTCTCGGTTGCCACTTTAGCTCTTCACCATTTTTTTCATACTCATATGTTTTAGCAATGTCAACTAACTTTGTAGCACCAGAGTAGCCTAAATCAACTGCAACTTGATATATAAAAGGCTTAAATGCCGAACCAGGTTGACGGCGCCCTTGAGTAGCACGGTTATAGGAACTTTTTTTATAATCGACACTCCCAACAAGAGCTAAAATATCTCCACTTTTGGAATCCAAACTCACTAATGCCCCATTTAAAAGCGTTGTATTTATATCAAAAATTTTATACTCTGGATCTTTTTCAAACCTTTGCTCCTCTTTTTCTCTATACCCCTCTATCCTTTTTAAAGAAAGATCATAAGCATATTTGAGTGAATCCTTCGCTGCTTTTTGTAAGCGTAAATCTATCGTTGTGTATATCTCATAGCCACCAGTTTTTATATCATCCATACCATTTGCAACCATTCGTCTAGTAACTTCATCCACTATAAAAGGTGCTTTATTTTGAGTGAGTGTATCATCAAAAATTTCAGGATTCTCAGCCAATGCTGCCTCGTATTGGGCTTCATCTACCCAACCCAAAGTAAACATTCTACTTACAACACGGTTCGCTCTACCCATAGATATTTCATAGTTTTTTGTTGGTGCGTAAGTGCTGGGTGCCTTTGGTAAACCAACTAAAATTGCTATCTCTTTGAGTGTTAAATCTTCTAGTTTTTTATGAAAATACCCATCTGCTGCTGTTTTGATGCCGTAATATCCATGTCCATAATATATCTCATTTAAGTAGCGTTCTAAAATCTCCTCTTTAGTTAAAAAAGTTTCTAGTTTTAAAGCATAAATCGCCTCTTTTATCTTTCGTGATAATTTTTTTTCTCGTGTTAAAAGTACATTTTTCACCAGTTGTTGCGTGATTGTACTTGCACCCTCAACGGCACTTCCTGCTTTTATCACCTTAATAGCCGCACGAAAAATTGCGTCTATATTGATACCAGGATGTTCAAAAAAAGTTGTATCTTCTATAGCAATAAGCGCTTCAATTGCACGGGGAGGTATCTCATCAAAAGGGGCATAATATCTATGTTTCTTATCAAAAAGATTTGCTATCTTGTCACCATTTTTATCATAAATTCTTGTTGTAGTGGCAGGTTTATAATCAACTAAACTGCTTACATCATAGTCATACTGCACTAAGAAGTAGCCCAAAACAAGAAATGGTGATAAAAATCCAAGCAATAAAATAGTTAAAAATATCTTTTTAATCATTGTCTAAATTTCCTATTTGCAAAATTTGCTTCTATTAATGTTTTTGTATATTCTTCTTGCGGATTTTGTAAAACACTTTTCATAGTTCCACTCTCCACAACCTTTCCGTTTTTCATCACACATATATCTTCGCAGATATTCTTTGCGGAGTTCATATCGTGTGTTACAAAAAGGATTTTAAATCGATGTAACTTTTGTAAATCTTTTAAAAGATTCAAAATCACAATAGTGGTCTCTTCATCCAATGCCGTCGTTGGCTCATCAAGCAAAAGCAAAGAGGGTGAGTTGCTTAATGCCATAGCTATGACAACTCTCTGCAACTGACCACCTGAAAGCTCTGGCGGGTATCTATCTAGTAAGCCAACATCCAAATCAACTTGAGAAAACAGCTCCTCTTGTCTTTGGGAGGAGACAAAAAACTGTTTTGCAATTTTTGTGAGTGGTGAGAGTGCTGTAAAGGGATTCTGAGGAACAAAGGAGATACTCTCTCCCGCTTTAAGTTCAAAATCACCCTTATACTCCAATACACACTCCATACTACTTGGCAACATCCCAAGAAGTGCTTTAAGCGTTAAACTTTTCCCACTTCCGCTTTGCCCCACGAGCGCTAAAGATAGATTGATGTTAAAATCAATAGCCACTAATGTTTCATTGTCTATAGTTATGTGTAACTTTTGAATTTTCATTTTTTATTCTATCACAAATTTCGCTATTTTTTTGCACAAAACTCTTAATGACTCTTCACTTTGACCCACTCTTGCAATAAGTCGGATGATAGCCTTTGGCACAGTTGGCTGTCTAATGCCACCAACAGCATATCCGCATTTAAGTAACTCATTTTTTATCTCTATTACTTTTGCGTTATCATCTATAAGTATTGACACAATGAGTCCATCCACCTCTATCCCCAACTCCTCAAAAACAACTCTTTTACGAGCATTTATTTGAGTCTTTAGATCTTCACAATTTTCTTGCATAAACAAAAGAGCCTTATGCGCTAAAAGAGTATCATAAAGGGAAAGGGATGTTGCATACACTATCGGTTTAGCACGATTTATTAGGTACTCTACTATATGCTCACTCGCTAAGATAAAAGCACCAAAACTTCCATACGCTTTACCTAAAGTACCCATCTTTATATAGTTAGATTGTATAGGGATGTTGTAGTGATCAAAAATACCCATAAGATTATCTCCCAAAACTCCACTACTATGAGCCTCATCCATAATCAATAAAGCACCGCTTGTATCAACAATCTCAAACACCTCACGAGGTACAATATCGCCATCCATTGAGTAAATCCCCTCAACTGCAACTATCTTTCTTTTTGCACTTGAACTCTCAAGCAGTTTTTTCAACTCTTGCATATTATTGTGCTCAAAAAATGCAACATCCATTCCATTAAGTTGTGAGGCCAAAATACCAGAAGCGTGATAACGCTCATCCATAAAGAGAGTATCACCTTTTCTTACAAGTGACTCTACAAGAGCGATATTTGCATTAAATCCACTCCCTAAAACTACCCCATCCTCAAAACCATTTGCACAACAAAGTGCTTTTTCAAAATCGTAATGGATCTGATGATATCCATTGACTAAGAGAGAAGCTTTTGTACTATGAACAGGAATTTTTGAGAGCTCCTTGCAGGTGGAATTATGAAGCTCTTTATTGTGTGAAAGCCCCAAATAGTCGTTAGATGCGAAATCCAATATAGAGCTATCTACCACCTCTCTTGTTCTATATCTCCCAGAACGCTTCAATGCTTTTAATTCATTTTCATAAAAGAGCATCAGGTAAAGCTCTCTAAGAGTTCTACACTAAGCCCCATTGCAGTACTCTCAAAGCCTCGAACCTCTTGTATATACTTTTTACAAAAGCCCTCAACCATACAAGCACCAGCTTTGCCTCTCCACTCTCCGCTTTGAAGATAAGACTCTAAATCATCCCTATCAAAATCTCTAAAAATATAATCTGTACTAGATATATCTATAAGTTTAAGCTTTGGGGATTGGTATATCATACAGGTGATAATACTTGTAATATTTCCACTTTGAGTGTATAAAATATTACGAGCATCATCTATGCACTTTGCTTTTCTGAGGATTTTATTTTGAGAAGTCACTACTGTATCAGCAACTAAAAGTGGATAATCATCAAATCCGAAGGCTTTTAGATTTGTTTCGTATTTACCGAGAGTTGCTTGATACACAAAGTTTTTTGGACTCGATGCGATTATACTATCTTCATCAAAATTCACACTCTCTTGAATAAATGAGACATTAGCATTTTCCAAAAGCATGGCACGGGTTTTCGAAGATGAAGCTAATCGTATCATTTTAAAAAACCGATGAGAAATAAGAACCTATAAATATAGCAACAACACCAAGAGCAATATTTAAAGGTACCATATATTTTCCAATCATCATGAGTTGGTTTTTTGCTCTTACAAACTCACCACTTTCAAGAGCTTTTTGAGCATTATTTCTTCGTACTATCATCAGACCAAGATTTAAAAACATAATGCTCCATAGAGCCTCTTTTGCATACCCAAAAAATTTATATTCACTCTCAGATACAGAGTAACCTTGCAACATAAAAACGGCAGTTACCAGTAAAATAAGAACAAAAGGGGCAACTATACAAAAAAGTCTTTTCAAGGCATCTGCAATCCGCTCTAATCTTTTTGCTGGTGACTCTATCTCTATAAACGAAGGGTGAGCAGCATAACGCATAGCAACCATCCCACCAACCCAAATCACAGCAGAGAGAACATGTAAAAATACTATAATTACCTTATACTCTGCAAATATCTCCTGCACTACGATAACGCCTCAGTGATAAAAGCAAGTGCTTCCTCTTTTGCCTCAGGAAGTTTCGTTTTATCTTTCCCACCCGCCTGAGCAAAGTCAGGACGACCACCACCGCCACCACCTAAGATAGGAGCAATTTTTTTAATCCAATCTCCAGCTTTTGCATCAACACCTTTCACTCCAGCAGCTATAAGAACTTTATCCCCTTTTACCTGAAAAAGCATTGCACACAATTTAGGGTTTTGATTTTTAAGCTCATCTATTTTCTCTTTGATGTCACCCGTTAGAAGCTCTTCAATAACTACAGATGTACCATTTATCTCGTTTACTTCAAGTTTTACATCAGCAGTTTGGCGCATCTCTTTGAGTTCAGATTTTAACTCTGCTATATTTGATTTTAATCTTGCAATACCAGCAATTACATCAAGATTTTTAACCTCTGCTTCAACTTGCTTTATCAACATTCTTTGCTCACAAAAATACTGATATGCTGCATTGCCACAAACCGCTTCAATGCGACGAACACCAGCAGATACACCACTCTCTTTTGTAATGATAAATGAGCCGATATTTGCACTGTTATCTACATGAACACCACCACAAAACTCTACAGAAGCACTATCAAAGCTAACAACACGAACCTCATCACCATACTTCTCACCAAACTGAGCTTTTGCACCACTGTTTTTAGCATCTTCAATGCCCATCACTTCAGTTTTAGCAGGAATTGCTCTTAAAATATCTCTATTTACTCTTGTCTCAATCTCTACTAATTCTGCATGCGTCAAAGCCTTTGGATGTGAAAAGTCAAATCTCAACCTTTCGGCTTCAACAAGTGAACCAGCCTGAGAGATATGCTCACCTAAAACATCATAAAGAATCGCATGCAAGAGGTGAGTTGCTGAGTGATGTTTAGTGATCTCATTTCTTGAAATATCCACTGTAGCATCTACTACATCCCCTACTTTTAAAGTTTTTGTAAGGGAGATTTGTGAAAGGTTAAGTCCAAAAAATTTCTTAGTATCAAGAACATTTGCAAACCCTTCTAACACTCCACTATCTCCACATTGCCCACCAGATTCAGCGTAAAAAGGTGTTATATCTAAAAGCACCCAGCCCCTTGCATTTGCCTCTAGTAAATCAACATGTTTATAATTCTCATCTAAAAGTGCTAAAACCTCGCCTGAATGCTGTGTAAACTCATACCCCACAAAACTATTTTCTCCAAACTTTTCTAAAAGCTCTTTAAAATCCCCATGTGTTTCACTATCTCCACTCCCTTTCCAAGCAGCTTTTGCACGAGTTCTTTGCTCTAGCATCAACTCTTCAAATTTTGCAAAATCAAGCTGAAGATTTTTACCCTTGAGCATATCTTCTGTTAAATCTAATGGAAAACCAAATGTATCATATAGCTTAAATGCAACTGCACCGCTAAATAGATCAGAGGTGTTTTTTAGCTCCTCTTCAAAAAGCTCAATACCAGACTCAATGGTCTTAAAAAATCTCGCTTCTTCAAGTTCTATCTGCTCTTTTACAGCTGTAGCTTTTACTTTTAAGTAATCGTATTCGCCACCCATAATTTCTACTACAGTATCAACAAGTTTAAACATGAAAGCTTCTCTAAATCCAAGAAGATACCCATGCCTTACTGCACGGCGTAAGATACGACGAAGCACATAGCCACGACCCTCGTTTGAGAAGTTAATACCTTGTGCCAAAAGAAAAAGTGCCGTTCTAATATGGTCAGCTATTACACGGTAAGAAGCTCCAGAAGCGTACTCATACTCTTTACCTATGAGAGTCTCAACCTTATTGATAATTGGCATAAAAAGAGATGAATCGTAATTGGAGAGCTTCCCCTCTTTAATAGCGATAACTCTTTCTAAGCCCATCCCTGTATCGATAGAGGGTTTTGGAAGTGGCGCCATTGAGCCATCTGCAGATTTTTCATACTGCATAAATACAAGATTCCATATCTCTAAGAATCTATCACCCTCACCACCAAGGTAATCCTCTTCGCCAGAGAAATTCTCTGCACCTTGGTCATAAAAAATCTCAGAACATGGGCCACAAGCACCTGTGTCACCCATAGACCAAAAGTTATCAGCATCTCCAAGTCTTAAAATCCTATCTTTACTTATATGTTTTTGCCAAAGTAATTCGGCCTCATCATCGCTGTCGTGAACAGTTACCCAAAGTTTATCAACTGGCAATTCAATCACCTCGGTTAAAAACTCCCAAGCATAGGCGATTGCCTCCTCTTTAAAGTAATCACCAAAACTAAAGTTACCTAGCATCTCAAAGAAAGTGTGGTGTCTCGCAGTGTGCCCTACATTTTCTAAGTCGTTATGTTTTCCACCAGCCCGCAAGCATGTTTGACATGAAGTAGCTCGTGGATTTGATGGCCTTGGGATTTCACCTGTAAAAATCGACTTAAAAGGGACCATTCCCGCATTGTTAAAAAGAAGTGTCGCATCTTCAGGAACTAAAGGTGCTGATGCGATCCTCTCATGATTTTTTGATTCAAAAAATTTTAAATACTCTTCTCTAATATCCATTCTCATACTCTTTTATAAAATTACGCGATTATATCCAAAAATGGTATGCATATTGTTTAAACCAAAAAAGCTCTATTTTTTGTGACATTTTATACACATAATAAAATTACTTTTGCCTTTTAAAAGTGAAACATTATCTGATGCATGAGAATAGTGGCAACTCATGCAGTCAAGTTCTTTACCAGGACGAGAAGGGTCCTTTACACCTTTAGTGGGATGTTTTTTGCCAAACAATGTTTTTATTACATGTGAACCATCAATTTTATGGCATGTATGGCATAAATCCCATACAGGTTTTTTTAGATAACTTGCCCGTTTTGAAGAGTGTGAAGAGTGACATCTATCACAACTTCCATTCTCTACTGGCTCGTGTTGAAATAATTTTTTTTCCCAATTTTCTTTTGTTTTTTTATGGCAGTTAAAACAAACTGTCCCTATTGGATCGGGAACATTAAATCTAGTTTTACCCTTTTCAAATCTATTGAACTTACCAACCTCTCCATTATGACATGATGTACACAGCCAGTTTACTGCTGGAGCATGCCCATGGTCTTTTTCAGCTATATGACTATGGCATTGATAACAATTAGATTTCGTGACATCTTCAAAAGCATATCCTTTAACCTCATTAACACTCATATTGTGACAAGTAGCACATACCTTTTCTTTTGATTCATTATGAAAATAGTTGAAATCATATTTATTTGGTGGATATTTATACTCTTTGTAAGCTGAAGATGTATGAAAAACTTTCTGCACTTTATTCTTAACTAGAACTCCATCTTTAAATCCATCAATATAAATTTTATTGTCACCCAGTTCCAAATATATCACTTCACAATAGTGGGAACGATTTGAGTCAACATCTATGCGCCTAGATAAATTTAAATCATTAGATATTACAAAATAATCAATCAAAGAACTGTTTGTTTCTATCACTACTGAGGTTGTATCCTCCTCTGCAATTTGGTATTGGATTGGATTAATAACCTTAAATGGTTCACTTATTTGAGCAAAAAGAGAGGAGTAAAGCAAGAAACCAAGGAGGCTAAATTTACAAAAAAAATTATTATGTTTCATTAATTTTCCTATTTATTCTCTGGATGCAATAAGAAAAATGCTTCATTTGCTGCATGTGGCGAATGACACTTTATACAATCTTTGCTTGTGTCTAAGCCTGTATAAATAGTATAGTTTTGTGTTTCATCAATACTATGCTTGTTGCTATGACATCCCATACAAATATTATCGATAGGCTTACGAACAAACATACTATAAGGACTTGAATGAGGGTTATGGCATTTATCACAACGACCTGAGTCTAAAGGATCGTGGCGATATCTATAGCTATCCCAAAGCTTTTTATTGCTCTTATGGCATCTATAGCACTCCTTGTTAACTGGAAGAGGGGGCAGATATTTCGAAAGCCCTTGCTTATCTTTATTATCTTCTCCTGCTTCTCCAGTATGGCAAGATGTACACAGCCAGTTCACTGCTGGAGCGTGAGCATATTTATAGCTTGTTAATTTATTGTGGCATTGATAACAATTTGACTTCGTGACATCTATAAAAGCGATACCTGGCGTTTCATTGAGTGTCATATCATGGCAGTTTATACATTTCGATTCTTTCTTGTCAGTATGAAAAAAGTTTTGTTTATAGTTTTTTGGTGGATATTTAAACTGCTTATATATATCTGCAGCCAAATAAATTTTTCGAATATCTTCATCCACCATTACACCATTTTTATAGGCACGGACACTAATTGTATTGTCACCTAAACGAAGGGTTATTGTTTTACAATAAGTTTTTTTATCCCCTTTTAAATCTATATTTTCTTCACTCTTTGATGTAATTATCGTAAGAACATCTACATCTTTAACTTTAACATCCATTACTACTGATAAAGAATCTTCATAGGATATCGATTTGTCCTTTGGGTAAGAGATACTAACTATTGAATCATTTCCAAATAAATTTGTTATATTGACACAAACTAATAATATAAGAAAATATTTCAATACTTTATGTTTCATTTCCCAATGCCCTTAGGCCTAACTCTGTCATACTCAAATTTATTGTGACAAGCTGGAGCACAAGAACCCCCCTCTGGAGTTTCTATAAATCTAAGTGGAAATTTAATTCCATTAAAGTCTGTATAGCTTCTAATGAGATGTTCATACTTAGAAGCATGTTCATCGTGACATGCTCTACAAGTTCTCCCCTTTCTATCATTTACATGTAGATGGTGCAGATTAACCTCTCCGTCTCTAAAGTTTGTAACATTATTATCTTCTGCGTCAATATATTGCATACTTATCTTCGTTTTATTATGACATTCAAAACAAAAGAAATCTTTATTGTCAAAATTGTCATAAAAGTTTTTAGTAAATGACTTTCTCAAAATACTAAAGTTATCTGAGCCGTGAGGTGCATGACAAGCTGAACAGCCACCTTCCTTTTCAGGTTTTTTAATCGGTGTATGCCAGTTTGGATTTTCATCTAAATGTTTTTTAATATTCATAAGCATTCCACCATCTTCATCAGACTTAACTTCTTTATCATGGCATTGCAGGCATGTCTTAATTGGATCAAGTTTAAGCAATTTTTTATGTTTTGTTGCATGAGGATCATGACATTCTAAGCAACGCTTCTTGCTTGTATTAACACCGCCATGCTTATACTTAGAATCATGTACTTCATCAGCAATATCATCATGACAATCTAAGCACAGATCCATTTTTGAATCCAAATGTAACAAAAATTTCTTTTCAGAAGTATGGGCATCATGACACTCTAAGCAACTTCTTTTCTCTATAGGTTCATGTTTTACTGGTAATTTCATGTTGATAAATTGTTTTGTAGCTTTACTTTTGAAACTACTTGTTTTATCGTGACACTTCATACATAAGTTGTTTATGGAATCTGATTTTAGTAAAGATTTTGTGTTTGACTGATGTGGATCATGACAATCTGTACATCTACCATCTTTTACGGGCTTATGATCAAACTCTTTTGTGTACTTTGTTTTATGGCACGAATAACATATATCTGTCATTCTTTTACTTATCAATTCACCTGGTTTATTATTTTTTGATGTATGACATATTCTACAAGCACCCATCTTAAACGGCTCGTGTAAATACTGCTTAAGAGGCTTAAACTTGTCTGGTAAATCATCAAGACTTACTAATGCTTCCTCTTTTATTTTTGTTTTGAGGTGTTTAACTGCTTCTTCTTCTCTCACCTCATCTACTGCTATTTCGACTGGAGCAAGTGGGGTAGGAAGAGCTTTTTTCTCTTTTTTCTTATCAATAGAGCTTTTGACCTCATTTGCTATTTTACTTACATTAATTTCAGAAAGTTCATCATCTGAAATATTAAAATCAAAATCTTCATACGCATGTTTGGCATTTGAAAGGTTGTATGCTATATTGCCCATAATAACTACAAAACGGCCAAATTTTTCAGCAACACCGTATGCTTGGAACAAATATGCTCCAAGCACCACAGTTAATAATAATGCCACTAATTTTTTCATTCTAAATACCTTTTAATCAACACTATTGTAGCAAAAATTTTCTTTTATTGAAATTTTCCTACTGGACATCTTTTATCCGTTACCTTATTTCTTACAAGTTTTTTTCTATCCGCATGATGAGGAGAGTGACATTTATTACAGTCAAGTGCTGCCATGCGTTTATCAATTTTCTCTTGTGGCTCATGGCATATGTAACAAAGTTGTGCAATTGTACGAGTTGTAATTGCTGCTGGCTTTGAAGATTTCGAAGCATGGCATACATTACATGCACCAAGTGTAAATGGTGGATGCCCATATTTTTTCATAGGAACAAAAGCTTTAGGCAATTCATTTACATCTACAACCTTAGAGCTACCAGTTGTAGCCTTAATATGCTCGACAGTCATCTCGTCAAGAGGACGGCTATCTCCATGTTTCGCATTTGCAAGACTCGTTGCAATGTTTCCACTAATTGTAGCTAGGCGACCTAACTTCTCAATACCGTCATTGAGCATTAAAACACCAAGGACAAGAATTACAACACCCGCAATAATAGCTAATTTAATATCTTTTTTATTCATAATAATTGTCTCCCTTTAGTGTTCTGAACTAGTTTCATCATAATCGTACTCTTCTAGTTTTGGTAGATGTTTTTCAAGCTGATAGTGACCAACATGCTTATGACAATCAACACATTTAGCTTTCTCTTTTCCATCTTCACCTTCAACTAAAAGTTTTCCAGAAAAATAAGCTTTATGAGCAACAAATGCTTTTTTATTTGGTCTAGTGCCTCTTAAAAGGTTTTCATGACAATGTAAGCAACCTGAATCATAGACCCAATTACGACGCTCTGTACGCTTTTCATGCCAATCAATTTTTGATGTATCATGAGTTGATTCAACCCATACATCCCACATACCAGTCTTCACTTTTTGAATCATATAACCCATTGTTGATTCGTGTGGTAAGTGACAATCAGCACAAGTAGCCATGATCCCGCTATCTCCATAACCACCATGCACACTATTTCTATACGCCGCTGCCATCGGCTTCATAGAGTGACATGAACCACAAAAGTTTACATCTGAAGTATGCTTAACAGCGATTACTGTCACAAACGAAGTAGCCATACCAATAATTACACCAGCAACAATCATCCCAATTACAACCCAAAGCCCAAGGGAAAATTTCTTTTTATTTCCCTTAACAGTAGTACTGTTTTTCTCTTCCATCTTATAAGTCCTTATTCTTAATTATGTATAAACATAAAACTAAATACAAGTGCTATTATTAAACTTTTATTATTAATTTAAACTAAATTTTAAAGAAAAGTTTAACTTATATAAAAATAAACTGATTTTTACACGATTTATGAGTTATTTTTTCATACTTGAGATTATTATTTATTATAATTCAATATACTTGCTCTCATTTAAGAAATAAATTTGATAAATAGAGTTATTATGTCCTTACTAAATTAAATTGTCTTGAAATATTCTATTGGGGAATAGATCATACAATAAGTTTTAATAATAACTCTTTGGGAGAAGGTTGATGAAAAAAATTTTAATTGCAATAGTAATACAGTTACTAGTAATAAGTACAATATCTGCAGAGATGACTAAGATGAACAAAGAAGCATATATGGCTGTTAAGAAAAAAGCTGATAGCGGTGATGCTAATAGTCAGTTTGCTCTTGGCGGTCTCTACTACCATGGGATACTTTCATCAAAAAACCATGCTAAAGCAGCGCAGATGTACAAAAAAGCTGTAGAACAAGGTCATGTCAAAGCTATGTTTAATCTAGGAACTATGTATGAAAATGGAGATGGTGTCGAAAAAAGCTATAAAAAAGCTATATCATTATTTACTACAGCAGCAAAAGCTGGAGATATCAAGTCTGTTCTGCATCTTGCTGAGATATTCGACAATAAAAAATTACTAGTACATGATTATGAGAAAGCTTTTCATTGGTATAAGAAAGCCGCTGATAGTGGATACCCAATTGCGCAACACAAGGTTGGTATGATGTACAAAGATGGGCGCGGGACAAAAATTGATTTGAGAAAAGCAGTGCGCTATTTAACTAAATCCGCAATGCAAAGTTGGGGTGACGCTCAATACGATTTAGGGGTGATGTACCTCAATGGGGATGGTGTTCCTGAAGATTTAGAAGAGGCGGAAACTTTATTAAACAATGCATATATCAATGGTAAACTTGAAGCAAAACTTATTTTAGACAAATATCAGTGGGAAATTAAATCACGCGGTTTAACTCTACCAGAAGAGTAAAATTTAGTATTAATTTACAAAATTTTGCTATATTACAAATTAAATTTACACTTATAGGAATTTATTATGAAAAAAACATTACTTTTTTTACTTTCTTCCGTAGCGATTGCTTCTGCATCACCAATGGGAATAGAGATATTTAAGCAGTGTGGTACTTGTCATGGAGACAAAGGTCAAAAACATTCACTAAATGTCACTCACTATATTGCTGGTATGGATAAGGATGATGTTATAGAGATATTGCATGAGTATAAAGCAGGAACAAGAAACAAATATGGACTAGGAAGCATGATGAAGGGGCAAGCTGCAAAGCTCTCAGATGAGCAGATGGATGCAGTTGCTTCCTACATAGAATCTCTTCCAGTAGTTGTAGAAAAAGTTGTTATAAAAAAAGAAGACACAACCCTAGATGGCAAAAAAATATTTAAAAAATGTGCTGTATGTCATGGAGTTGATGCAAATAAACGCTCTCTTAATGTAAGTAAATTTATTGCTGGAATGGACAAAGATCATATTATTGAAACACTTCACGGCTACCAAGCAGGAAAAATAAACCAGTATGGCTTTGGGAGTATGATGAAAGGTCAAGCGAAAAAACTCACAGAAAAACAGCTAGAAGCAGTCGCTTTATATGTTGAATCCTTAGAGAGAAAAAGCGAGGACACTGACTCTAAAAAAATGGAAGAAAAGAAAAAAATAACACAAGAAGAAATTGAGTATAATAAATTTTTAAAAGAACATTTCGATAAGAGTACAAACCCTAATGAAACATATGAGGAGGGGAAAAGAAGATGGGCAGAAGAGAAAAAAAAGAGAGAAGCCGAAGCGAATGCAACAAAAGAAAAATCTGAAAAAGTAAAAGAACAAAAACCTGCTGCAAGCGCAACAGAAGTGAATCTTGATACAATAGAAACAGCAGGAGAAGAACCAAAAGAAGAATCTTCTTGGTTCTAATATATAATTATATTTTATAGCTAAACATCTCTCTATTCTTTAAAAATATCAAAGCTTAGAGAGATATGATTTTTATAAATTTGATTATATAAGTGTTTATAAAATACTTATATAATCAAATTAAAAACAAGGATTACAATGAAAAAAATCTCTATCAGTATTGCTATTGCAGCTTTATTAATATCTGGATGTAGTGATAAGCCAAAAGAAACTGAAGCTGAAACTAAAGCACAAACAACAACTACAGAAGTTGAAACGAAAACTGAAGAAGCTCCAAGTTTGTATGGAGTAACTTCCACAGGTGCAAATGCACATAGTGCTAGTGCAAATAAACAAAATATGCCTATAGAAACGCAACATACTGCGATTGTTTTAGAGTCGATGGATGCTGCGGGATATACATATGCTAAAGTTGATGAGAATGGTCAAGTGTATTGGGTAGCTGGCCCAGTATCAGTGGTAGCTAAGGGAGATAAAATATCTTTTATCGAACAAATGACTATGGAGAACTTTACAAGCAAGGCGCTTAATAAAACTTTTGATGTACTTGTATTTGCTAGCACTTTAGTTTCTGTAGATGCAGCACATCAAGCTCCTGCTGCAAACAAAGATCACGATTGTGATGATTGTGGTAGTGATGAAAAAGCTAAAGTAGTAGCAGTAGAATCAACTCCTCATGGTAGTGCTCATGCTGCTAACAATACTCCAGAATTGAAAAAAGTTGATGTAGCTAAAATATCTGGTGGTTATACAGTAGAGGAGTTGTACTCTCAAAAAGATGCTCTTGCTACCAAAGAGATTAAGGTAAATGCACAGGTTGTAAAAGTCTCTAAAAATATTATGCAAAGAGATTGGATTCATATTCAAGATGGTTCTGGTGTTACTGGATCAAACGACATGGTTGTAACATCATCAAACTCAAATGTAAATGTAGGTGACATAGTCACTGTTACTGGCATACTCAATACAAATGTTGACTTTGGTTACGGCTATAATTATGCTGTAATCGTTGAAAACGCTAAGTTTTCATTAGTTCAATAAGATACTTTTAAAGCATCTCTTAAGAGATGCTTTAAACTTTCCCGTTTTTTCCAAATAAATCACTAAACAACTTCTCAACTATCTCTTGAATTTGCTCACTGCTTACAATTTTTGATATCTCATCTTTAGCAAACCCTTGCCAAATAATAGCATTACTCTTTAGATCAAGTATTTCTATATTTAAACGCCCTTCTTCATACTCATATTCGTGCGTTTTCACTGTGACTATACTATCTCTAAACAATAGCGGAAATAGATATGGCGAGTTGTTATATATAGCTACTTTACCTCCTGTGCGGAAATAACTCCTTGGTCTTATCATCATTGTTTCATAAGTTGTTTCAACTTCTTTTTTTGTTTTAATATTTAAATGAAAAAGTATATAAAAATCTGCATTTTCTTTTGGTGTAGAGGTGTAGCCCATATCTTCAAAGTATTTGACTATAGTTTTATGAATTCTAGCTCTTGTAAAATCTTGAGAATCATTTTTTTTTGAATATAAGACAGTGAAGTTAGATAGAGAGTCAAAGTGAAACTCCCTATCATAATCTGTTTGAATATAAAGTGTAGAACATCCAGTAATAATCATTGACACTATAAAAGCTACAAATATTTTATTCATGATGCACCTTTTTTTACATATTACTTCGATGTACTTGCTTTGACATTTATCAATTTATTTCGATTAAATGAGGCACCGATAATAAATATAATTATTACTGAAACTGCATAATATATCCATACAGGGACTGGAACAGGGTCACCAGCTGCGTAAGAGTGTAATCCAGAAAGATAATAGTTAACACCAAAATAAGTCATTATAATAGAGCTATATGCTACTACCGAAGCTGCATTAAATATGAAATTTGAACGTATTGCTGGTACAAAACGCATATGTGTTACAAACACATACACCAAGATTGAAACTAATGCCCATGTTTCTTTTGGATCCCAACCCCAATAACGACCCCAAGACTCATTTGCCCAAACTCCACCTAAAAAGTTTCCAACAGTAAGTAAAGAGAGTCCTATTATCATCGACATCTCACTAATACGAGTAGATTCTAAGATATTGATACTGATACGCTCTCTTCTGTCTTCATTACCAAGCATCATATAAAAAATCAATGACATAAAACCAAGCAATGTGCTCAGTCCTAAAAAGCCGTAACTAGCTGTAATAATAGAAACATGAATAGTTAACCAATAAGATTTAAGCACAGGTACCATGTTTGTAATCTGTGGATCTAGCCAACTAAGATGTGCAACAAAGAGTGTTACACCAGCAAAAATTGCGGTAGTCCCTAGTGCTATATCTGAATCACGTGCAAATATTATACCTGCTAACACAATTGTCCATGATATATATAACATAGCTTCATATCCATTACTCCAAGGGGCATGACCAGATACATACCATCTTAGACCAATACTAATAGTATGTGCTATAAATGCTACTACAATTACTGCAAATATAATTTTTAAAATAGTTTTAAACTCTGCTTCTGGTTTTGAGAGGCGGATAAATATAAATAACATTAAAATAAGACCAGCTATCAAATAAATTGGGTAGAGTCTATCAAATATTTTCAAGTTATTGTAAAGGATCTCTGCTTTAACTATTGACTGATCTGGAATTACAGCTGCACCATACTTGTTTTGAAATGCTTTTATATCATCTATTGCAGCATTCGCTTCACTCCAGTTACCGCTACTTAAACCTTTGGACAAACCTCTTGAATTAGTTTTTAAAAGTTCAAGTACCTCGTTTGACAATGCTTGAGGAAAAGTTTTAATTGCATCTTCAGGGTAATGCCATTTATTGTTTAAATCCCCATCAAGAGGAAAAACATTCATAAAACGACCAGAGTAAATAATATAAGCTACATTAACTCTTTCGTCTACTTTAATAATATCTTTTTCATATTTACCACGTTCAGCAGGACGTTTACGAAGTGCCTCTTCAGCGTATGAACCCAAAATATACTCTCCATACTTGTTAAAAGCATCAGCATATGAAAATGTTCTATCTGATTCTGCAACTCCAAGTATCTCCTTAACTTTCGGATTTGAAACTCTAATCATACTTATCTCTTTCCAAGCATCAGGGTTAGATGCCATCCCTAGAACAACTTGATTATGGTTTAATCCCAACAAGTTATCTCTTCCAGCAATTTTAGTAAGTAGCTCCATTGCGTAAGTATCGAGTGGCTTTATTCGTCCACCAACATCCTGAACAAGCATGGTTGCATAATGATTAGCATGATCTAAGTCTATTTTACCAACATTAGATGCTGCTGCTAGTGGTTGAGTTGAAAAAAGTGTTGCAACTAATGCCAATGCAAAAAGCCCACTTGCTTTATACTCATACTTTTTACGAGCTAGTTTTCCAAAACGACTATGTGGATTAAATAGGTTTAAAAACAATCCTATAGAAAGAAGCGTATAACCTAAATATGTTGGCCATTTACCTGGGTCATGATTTACTGACAATATTGTTCCCCCCTCATCTTGATCATATGAGGATTGGAAAAACAAAAATCCACCGTAATCAAGTATATGATTCATATATATTTTATGATCCTCTTCAACACCATTTTTCTTATCTATTAAAGTTACATGACTCTCATATGAAGATGGACTCATTGAACCTGGATACTTTGCCAATATAAAATCACGCAAATAAAGTGAAAAAGGAAGCGTAATAATTTTTGAGCCCCACTCTAAGTCTATGTCAGTTCCATTGATTCTAAAAGATTCTGTAAAACCTTTGTAGCGTTTTCCCTTACCCATAAGAGCAACTTCTTTGTGAACCCCATCATACTCAACATCTACAATAAGAGCAGAGATCGAATCAAACTTCATATCCATCTTCATAGATGCTTTGTATTCTGCTTCATCTATCACTTTAACAATACCTTTACTTAAAACTGCCTTGCTAACTAGCTGAATGCCATTTACATTATAGAGTTTTCTTGGTTCGAAAGTATGAATTTTGCCAACTTCATGAGTTCCCTTTGTGTTGTCAATCATTTTGAGCCATTCAATTGGCACATTTGATACATATGATACTTTATCGCCATCACTGATTAGACGAAGAATTGGCTTGTCATTAGTTAGCGGTTCTTTGTCAAAATACAAAGCAATAGGGCCTAAATCTATAGACTCTCCACTTTTCAAGAAATACTTCTCAGGTCCCTGAGGCGTCGTTATAACAAAGACTGCTATTGGAACACCATTAGGGTCTTCAACAGCAGTTTTAGATGCTGCTCCTATAAATTTTTTAAATTTTACTTTTAACTCTTTTCCATCTACATCTAAAGCAGTATTAAACTCTCTACCACCTAATTCAGATATATAAACAATCTCCTCTTCATAGTACTTTTTTCCATCTTTTTCAGCATTTATCTGTAGTAATGCATCTGATGAAAGCATACGATTTTCAATCTGATTTTCACGGATATGCATCACACCTTCATATCCATAATAGCGTGTAATCGCTGAGCCAATAAGTATCACCAAGAATGAAACATGAAATATTAATACAGGTATTTTTTTTACCTGAATCATCTTGTATTTAAAGATATTACCAATTATACTAATACCAAGCAGTACCTGTATCGCCTCAAACCATCTTGTGCTATATACTAGCGCCCATGATGTGTTTATCCCATGATCATTCTCTATAAATGTTGCAACTCCACTAGCAGTAGCAAACATAAGAATCAAGACCACCATTAATTTCATTGAAATTAAAAATGACCAAATTTGTTTAATAAATGACATAATTTTCCTTAGTGTGATTAGTATTAGACAACATTGTAATATTGCCTAATTTATATTAAAAATTTATTCTAGCAAAGAGTTACTACATTATAG
Organism: Sulfurimonas sp.; assembly: GCA_026988315.1. GTDB lineage: Bacteria > Campylobacterota > Campylobacteria > Campylobacterales > Sulfurimonadaceae > Sulfurimonas. The sequence goes on from JALSLJ010000076.1 coordinate 23,613, forward strand.
TTAATAAAGAGATATTTTATAATCAATTATAAAATTATGGGAATAGATTTTCATCATAAATAGTAGCAATTCCACCGCCACCCATTCCACCGCCATGACATCTGCATGCTCTGTTATCTGAAGCAACATCACCTCTATTTATATTATTGAGTGCTTTTATAGTTCCAGCAGTATTTGATATGGAAAGGTTATGTTTTGTATTTACAATCGTTGCAAATAATTGTATATTTAAAAATATTAGCAATATTGTAATCTTAATAACTATAAATCTCATCTATAAATCCTAGCAATAAACAAAATACTTTTATATTAGATAAAAATTATCATAATAGTATTTTTATTTTAAAATACAATTTATTCTACTATAGTTATTCTTTTTTTTCTTTTAATTTATAATAAATTTTTATAATTTGTAGTTTGAATGTTACTGATGTGATATTAGAATATCTAATAGACTTCTTGCATAACCTAGGGAGTGATGCTTTAGCTTCACCTGAGAGTGAGACTAAGGTCACACATCCGATAGGCTTATGTAATTAATAATTACCTTTGGGATGATTGTGGAGAAACCAACAACTCTTCTGGTTCTTTTGCATCTAAAGTAGGTTTATGTGTGACATTATTTTCTATAACTTTTTCTTCTATATGCTTTACATCTATTATCACCCAATTACCATTATTATTAGCAAGTGTATAGTTCATCTTGTAAAGCATATTTACCGGTTCAAGTGCTATCTCTTTTGTTGCTAAATTTACATAAGAAAATGTCCAATTCTCCATTGTAGATATAGTTGCATTATATTCATTAAACTTTATATCTCCAAATATAAAATCATTTATATTTGCGATATATGTCAAGTTACTAAACTTCCATGATTCAAACCAAACCTGCAACTTCATAGCTGCATCTTTTTCAACAAAGCTTCTAAAAAATTGGGTTTCCCCACTCTTACCCATTTTTATGATGCCGTAGTTATACTTTAACAATGTGTGTTTTATTGCTTTTTCTTCATTTGCCTGGAGTGATATTACACACAAAAATACTAGTGATATAATTAATAAAAATTTCTTCATCTATCCTCTTTTACATATTAGGGCTAACATCATAAGCCCCATCCGCAGAATAGTCATTGCTATGACATCTTCCACCATTACAAGACCCTGAGTTTGGTGCCCAAGCATCTCTCTCATCAACAATCAAGTTTTTACGATAACCGCTCATTGTTAGCCATCCAGCAGGTGCATTTGCATCTGTATAATTATATGGTGCTGGAAATGTATCATAACCTAGAAGTCTTGATACTGGGGAGCCGTGAGGAACAGCTACATGACACTCAACGCACCTAAAGCCTCTACCTGCCATCTTGTTTACCCAAAGTGTATGGGGAACACTTATGTCATGGCAATTTTTGCAAAAATTACCAGTATCTCCTACATTCCCAATATCATCCATTGTGTAAAGTGTTATTCCATCTGCCTTTGTTGGCCAGAAATTATTATCTCCCTTTAGAAGATACTTCAAGTCTGAACCATGTGGACCTTTCGCATCTCCACCCATTTCAGCATCTGAACCATGACAATCTGAACAGTACATTGTACTCTCGCCTGGATTTTCAGTCCATGGACTCAATAATTGCGAGGGATCTAATGATTGTGGTGCATAAGAGCCTGTTCTCAGTGATTGTTTAATAATAACTGGATGTCCTGATTTATTATTAATATTCATCTCCCATGCTACATCAGTAAGAATTGTGCCACTTAAAGACACATAACCTGTAGCAGAATCTGCTGAAGCTCCCACTCCCCAATATGAGTGACATTTTAAACATATTTGATACTCTTTTGTCGATGATTCAAGTGTTGTAAATACTGTTGGTTGTGTCCATGATGCTGGCCATGTCGGCTCAACACCAGTAACTCCTGTTAGTACATTTGAGACAGCATTTGTAGATGTACCTGGAGCGGCATACCAACTTCCATCAGCTACATGAGTACCAGGTTTCGCCTGATGTGGATTATGACAATCCATACAAACTGCATGTTTGTTGGTAGCCCATGATAAGCCTAATCCACCATTTGGATCTGTTAAATCTCCTCCATAAAGTACATCTAGGTTTGTATGTTGTCCACTCCCCTCTGTACCACTCATACCTATTGGATGTTTATAGTTTCTATTTGTCACAGACTCTATATCTTTAACCCCGCCTACTCCATGACAAGCAGCTCCTGATACACTCGATGCTGCCCCTTGATAACATGTTTGTGCTTGAACCTGTCTTGTTAAATAATTTGTATTTTGCTCATTATTATGTGGTATATGGCAGTTTATACATCCCAAATCTCCCACCTTATTTGTTCCATATTTTGTTAATACTGCTGGGTCTGTATAAGATGGTGAATTTGGAGGCAGTTGGTGAGCACTTCCTGTCCATCCTGTTTTATCATGGCAGGTTGTACATGTTTTTACTATATTTGCACCTAGACTAGCTTCTGTCCCTACATGTAAAAATTTAGCATTCTCTGTATGTGGATTATGGCATGAGGTACACTCTACATAACTTTTCCCATCGCTATAGGTATGTAATTTTATTTTTGATGCTGGATCTATTGCAGATATAGCCACTAACTCCATTGTACGGATGCCACTACCGAAGTTTAGAGTTATATTTGGGTCATACTCTATGCCTACGGGGTGATGATTTGTTAAATCTGTTCCTATGAGTGTTGTTCCAAGAGGTAAAGTTCCATCTATATCAACTCCACTCATGCTGATTGCAGAACCGTTTAGATAGGTTTGTCTTAATTTATATACGGCTCCTACTGCTATTGTACCATCATGACAGCTCAGGCATTGTCTTGATATAGTTCCGGGTTGATCGTTTTGGGTTCCGAGTGCAGTTGGAGTTGGATAAGCCATTCTTTTGAGGTAGTCACTATTGTACATTATATAATCAGTAACTGGCATTGACCTATTCCAAAGTGGGGAACCCGCTGGTCTTGTTACATGAGGAATGTGACAAAACACGCACTCTTCTGTCTCTGCTGTTGCTTTTATTGTTCCTGTGGATGTTATTGATAAATTATGTTTGGTATTAGCTACTGCTGCGTTTAGTGGTAAGCTGAAAATAAATATCATGCTTGTTAATGTAATTAATAATTTCATATGACATCCTTTAATTATTAGTTTTTAGGATCTAGTCGTTTAAATATTTTAATACATTTATTATTAACATCAGCTATATAAATTATATTACCTTGTGTAATTGATATATCTTCTACAAGTGCGAACTCCCCTCTATCTCCCCCATACCTTCCAAATCTCATAAGAATTTCACCAAACTTGTTAAAAATTTGTACGGTGTTGTACATAGTATCACTGACATATACATTATCATCACTATCAAGAGAGATGCCACGAGGATTTGCAAATCCACCAATATTTTGGCTCAACCTTCCGAAATGGCGAACAAAATTACCCTCTTTATCAAGTACATGAATGCGATGGTTCATCGAATCAGCTATATAAATATTCCCATCTTTTGCTACATCGATATATGTTGGTTTATTAAATTCAGCCTCTCCATCACCTCTTTGACCAAAGGATTTAAGAAATTTTCCTTCAAGTGTTGTAACATGAATCTGATTTGAAGCTACATCTACAATGTAGAGATTTTTAGAGTCTGCACTAATTGCAATTCCAATTGGTCTGTTTAATTCTTTAAAGGCAATTTGATAGCTAAACTCTCCATCTTTATCAAATACAAAAATCTTTCCTAAAATAGAATCAGAAACATATATATTTCCATTTTTATCTGCAATAACATCAATCGGATAGATAAAGTTTTCATCTTCAGAGCCCTCTAAAATAATGGTCTCATCCTCTTGTTTATCAAAAACAAAAACAGATTTAGAGGCTATATCAGTCACATATATTCTATTTGCATCAGCATGAATTCCAAATGGTGCAGATAGCATTAAGTCATTCTCCCCAAATATAAAATCATATACTTTTGTAAAGAAACCTTTCTCTATTCCTAGTCCGTCCGCACTATTTATACTAGAAATATATTCTATTCTTGCTTCATCATCCTTTGGCCAAACGAGTCTTTCTGGCTGACTCTCGGAGACACTCTCTTTAGCATCTACAGACAGCACAACTACAGATAAAAATAATATATAAATAAACTTAAGCATATTAATATTCCTCATAAATAAAACTTTATTATATTACCAATATATCAAAAAAATGTAAATCAATCTTTAAAGTAAAGTGGGTTTACTATAAAATGGAAGCACGATGAGTAAAATTATCTATTTCACATCTCTACAAGTTATTTAATTCAATACTCTTTTTGAGTAGTTCTGCTTCTTTGTCATATCTATTTAACTTGAAATAATAATACTGTTCGTAAAGTTTTTTCTTAGTTTTATCTTTTATATATGCAGAAATATCGTATCTAAAGTGTTGCCTTAAAAATCCTAATGTGTCAAAACTATTGCCTACAACTTTATCATATCTCGAATAAAATGTTTCAGCAAGTAGATTTGTATCTGTTGCAGCATCTGATGATGAAACAATTTTTACTAGTTGATCTCTTGAGAGTGCAAAGTAACGGATAAGGTCATAAGAGCCTTTTATATTATGAAGTTCTAATACTTTACTTATGTGTGAATCTTGCATCTGTTTCTCAATTTTTTCATAATCATAAATAATTGGCTTATTTGAACCAAACAACAAAAGATCATGTGAAGAGACATTTACAAAACTAATAACATACCCAAAGGTATCTGTATATGCTTTTATAATACTCTTCAGTGTTTCCACATCTATCTTAAAAAGTGGTACCCATTGTGCATAAATTCCACCCTCAGATAATTTCGATTTAACTATTTCAAAAAAATCTTTATTCATGATATTGGAAGCTCCAGCAAGCCATGGATGTGAAGGTTGTGATACGATAATATCATACATATCATCCGACATCAACAAACTGTTGCGTGCATCATTAATAGTTACACTCACTCTTTTGTCCTCTTCTATTGGTAAATTACCGCTATAGATGCTTCTCATAGCATCAACTACTGCAGGTTCTAATTCAACAACATCTATACTCACTAAATCATTCATAGCCAAAGCTTTTACAGAAGTTCCACCACCCAAACCAACAACAAATGCTTTCTTTGCTGAATGATGTAGTAAAGATGGTATCTCTCCAAGTAAAAATTCACTTAAAAGAAGGTTGTTTTCATTACAGGTATCTATCCAAGATTCACTCAGTCCATTATTGAGAAGTTTTTTTATACATGGGTTATTATCATAACTTATTACACTAATAACTCCAGTTTGTCCCTCTTTTATATAGTGAGTAGTATAATCATTGGAGTGTGTAAAAGTCTCACGCTTGAGAACTATATCGATCATTTTGCGATAATCAATATGAGCCAAATTATAACTAGCTACTAAAAATAATATAGCAAATACAGTCCATATAAACGGTGTATTTCTACTCTTTAGACCCTTTATAAAAAGTAGTGATGCTAAAACAACTATCAATGCCATAGTTGTTAGTAAAATATCAGTTGAAAAATAAGGGATAAACAAAAAGCCAGCGATTAATGAGCCAATAATACCAGCAAAAGTATTGACAGCATAGCCTCTGCCGACATCACCATAAAATCTATCTATTTCAGGAGAGTAAACTCTTAATGCTATAGGGAAAAGTACTCCAAACATGATAGTTGCAGGAAGAAGCAGTAATAACATAGCCAAATATTTGCTCCACCTATATACAAAAGCATCTACTTGCCAACTTTGTAAATAGTTGTAAATTTCTGGAAAAACTCCCAAACCTGCTCTTGCAAATAGTAGCATAATACCAAGAAGAAGAAGTCCAAAAAAAAGTGTTTTTTGCTCATCGAGCTTATATATAAATCTTGATCTAGCAATCCATGAACCAATCGCTAAACCAACAAGAAACATAGCTAGAATTAAAGAAAATCCATAGATTGTATTTCCTGTATATATTATCAGAAACTTCATCCAACCAACCTCGGTTGCAATTGCACTTAAGCCTGTTATAAACAGTACTACTAATGCTTTGTTATTAGTTTTATTAGACTTATATGTTATTTTTGATTTCTCTATAGACTTGTAATTAGATAATGAAAATTGCTTATAAAATATAACACCGATAAGAGCTACAGATATATTTAGTAAGGCTGCAATATATAAAGTACCATCTAGTCCATAATGTGGAATAAAAACCAAGCCAGATAGAAGTACTCCACAAACAGCTCCTAGAGTATTTAATGCATAAAAATGTGCAAGCTTAGGTCCTATCTCATCTCTATGTGTAATTACGACAGACATAAGCAGGGGAAAGGTTGTACCGATTAAAAATGTAGGTACTAATAAGAGTATCATTACTAAAAAAAACTTAATGCCTAAACTAGATTCAAGGATTGGGAACATTGCTATATAACTATCAAGATTTAAAAGCAGAGGTAGTAAAATAACGGCACTTATAGCAATCCCTATCTCTACAAAAAGATAGATTTTAAATGGATGCTTAAATTTTTTAAGGATATTCCCTGCAAAATAACTACCAAGTCCAAGTCCAAGAAAAAAAGCAGCTAAAACTGTGCTTATAGAGATACTCGTCGAGCCAATGCTTAAACTAAGTAAGCGTACCCAAAGTACCTGATAGATAAGAGCCGAACATCCAGATATAAGTAAAAAAAGTGAAACTATCCACTCTTTATATTTTATATTATCACACTCCATTTACTACGGATAAGGGTTAGCATCATACCCGCCAACATTGCTATTGTGACACATACCGCCTCCACCGCAGGCAGGTGCATAAGCAGATGTTCTATTTCCCAAATTATTTATGTCATAGGCACTTTTTTTCCAACCTGTCATTTTCAAACTGTTTCCACCATAGTTATATGGCTCAGGAAAATTAGTATATCCAATCAAACGAGATATTGGTGAGCCATGAGGTACTACTACATGACACTCAACACATTTAAAACCTCTATTTGACATATTATTTCTCCATTGCGTATGTGGATATGCTGGGTCATGACAATTTTTACAAAAAAGTCCTGTGTCGCCAGCGTTTCCTATGTCATCCATCGAGAACAATGTTGTACCATCTGCCTTTGTTGGCCAGAAATTATTATCTCCCTTTAGAAGATACTTCAAGTCTGAACCATGTGGACCTTTCGCATCTCCACCCATTTCAGCATCTGAACCATGACAATCTGAACAGTACATTGTACTCTCGCCTGGATTTTCAGTCCATGGACTCAATAATTGCGAGGGATCTAATGATTGTGGTGCATAAGAGCCTGTTCTCAGTGATTGTTTAATAATAACTGGATGTCCTGATTTATTATTAATATTCATCTCCCATGCTACATCAGTAAGAATTGTGCCACTTAAAGACACATAACCTGTAGCAGAATCTGCTGAAGCTCCCACTCCCCAATATGAGTGACATTTTAAACATATTTGATACTCTTTTGTCGATGATTCAAGTGTTGTAAATACTGTTGGTTGTGTCCATGATGCTGGCCATGTCGGCTCAACACCAGTAACTCCTGTTAGTACATTTGAGACAGCATTTGTAGATGTACCTGGAGCGGCATACCAACTTCCATCAGCTACATGAGTACCAGGTTTCGCCTGATGTGGATTATGACAATCCATACAAACTGCATGTTTGTTGGTAGCCCATGATAAGCCTAATCCACCATTTGGATCTGTTAAATCTCCTCCATAAAGTACATCTAGGTTTGTATGTTGTCCACTCCCCTCTGTACCACTCATACCTATTGGATGTTTATAGTTTCTATTTGTCACAGACTCTATATCTTTAACCCCGCCTACTCCATGACAAGCAGCTCCTGATACACTCGATGCTGCCCCTTGATAACATGTTTGTGCTTGAACCTGTCTTGTTAAATAATTTGTATTTTGCTCATTATTATGTGGTATATGGCAGTTTATACATCCCAAATCTCCCACCTTATTTGTTCCATATTTTGTTAATACTGCTGGGTCTGTATAAGATGGTGAATTTGGAGGCAGTTGGTGAGCACTTCCTGTCCATCCTGTTTTATCATGGCAGGTTGTACATGTTTTTACTATATTTGCACCTAGACTAGCTTCTGTCCCTACATGTAAAAATTTAGCATTCTCTGTATGTGGATTATGGCATGAGGTACACTCTACATAACTTTTCCCATCGCTATAGGTATGTAATTTTATTTTTGATGCTGGATCTATTGCAGATATAGCCACTAACTCCATTGTACGGATGCCACTACCGAAGTTTAGAGTTATATTTGGGTCATACTCTATGCCTACGGGGTGATGATTTGTTAAATCTGTTCCTATGAGTGTTGTTCCAAGAGGTAAAGTTCCATCTATATCAACTCCACTCATGCTGATTGCAGAACCGTTTAGATAGGTTTGTCTTAATTTATATACGGCTCCTACTGCTATTGTACCATCATGACAGCTCAGGCATTGTCTTGATATAGTTCCGGGTTGATCGTTTTGGGTTCCGAGTGCAGTTGGAGTTGGATAAGCCATTCTTTTGAGGTAGTCACTATTGTACATTATATAATCAGTAACTGGCATTGACCTATTCCAAAGTGGGGAACCCGCTGGTCTTGTTACATGAGGAATGTGACAAAACACGCACTCTTCTGTCTCTGCTGTTGCTTTTATTGTTCCTGTGGATGTTATTGATAAATTATGTTTGGTATTAGCTACTGCTGCGTTTAGTGGTAAGCTGAAAATAAATATCATGCTTGTTAATGTAATTAATAATTTCATTTAATATCCTTTGTTTAATCCCTTAAGAGAATCTAAAATCTTCTTATAATTTTAACATCTAGTTTACTTTTTTCAATACTTGATATTTTATCACTCTTTTCGTAACCTGTCATATTATAATTATAATTCATTGAAAAAGCTGTCTTGCCTATCTCATAGCTTATCCCAGTACCAGTAAAATAATTGATAAAATCGTAACTTAAATCTTTATATACTCCAAGATTAAGCTTGTACTTTAGCCTTTGCCAAAAACGATACTGTAAACTTAAATTTAGTTTTGGTATAATCCTTGTAATTTCATTGCCGTTATTATCAATTTTTGAATAGCTGGCACCAAGTGATGTTACTATATTTCCTTTTATCCCCAACCTACTGTTATAATTTAAACTATCACTAGCACTAATTCTGCTTACAGTACTTGTAGTACTTTCACTTACACTAAAGTTTGTGGTGTAATTAGAATTGTCAACAGAATAGTTAACAATAAAATTATTCCGTAAAGCATTCCAAAATTTTGATGTTAAAGATAAATTTAACATAGCATTATCATTATTTCTATTTTGTGAACTTTGTGTTCCTGAATATCTTATGGTTAATGCTAATCTTGACTCAGCAGATTCAAACTGCTTACTAATTCCTGCATTTAAATTATATGATGTACTTTGCTCATCAGATATGGTACTATTTAGATCATTAGAATTTGCTACATTAATTTTACTATCTCTTGCACTAACATTTCCGGATAGACTTCCTCTAATGCTTTTGTTAATATTTAAAGCATAACTTAAACCAAGGTTTATGCTTGTATTTTCACCACTACTACTGATACTTTCATAATTAAGATACGAAAGTGTTTCTGAAAAATTTAAATTTTTAGTTATTCGATAAGCAAAAGACTGACTCATTCCTGATGTTGTAATTGTATCTTGTTTTTTAATACTATCACCAAACTCATTTGTATCGTTTACATTTTGATTTATGGATGTAGTATTTGCTGAAATACTAGCACTATAATTAGTAGTTTTAGGTGTCCATGATAAATGAGCATTTGCAGATATTGACTCAGACAGAAGATATTTACTATCAAAATAACTCATATTTGCATTGAGTCTTAATGAATCAGAAATTTTCCATCTATATGTTATATTAGCTCTGTCATACAGCTCACTAATAGTAGAGCTTGCTACATTGAAAATCTTGGATGTCGTACTTTGATCGAGATGACTATATGTAAGCTTTAAATTATAATTTTTTTGATTTTTTGAAACAGATAATTCGGAATATTTTCTAGTCCTATAATCAACAGAGGTGTCCGTTTCAAATATGTCATCACTATAAGTATTTTGATAATTTAAAGTGAATAATCCAAAATTAACAGATCCATGAATACCCTTTGATTCTAGCTCTTGTGTATATTTACTAACAGTATTTCCGTATATAAATGATGTTGGTCTATTTGTAGTGTTGTAATAAATATAAAAAGGTATTTTCGTGCTTTTTATAAAGTTAGCATTTACTTTATAATCTTGACTTTCAATCTTAGACTTTGAGTCATAACCTGCATTTTGGTTTGTTATATCATCGTAACGAAATGTTGTTTCTAGAGTATATTCTAGTAATTTAGGGCTATATATATTCCCTTTATATCCAAGCTTATACTCTTGTATTATTCTATCTTGAGCATTTGTATTTCTTTCGTCATAATAGATATCTTCTATATATGAATAACTCAAACTCCCGTATAACCCTCTATCTTTATAGGTAATAGCATCAAGTGTAGTCACCAACAACAAAAGTAAAGGTATATACACGAGTGTTATTTTTTTCATATAATATCTTATTTAATAATTACTGCTTTTGACATTAATGCCTCAAGAAGTTCTGATTTTCTTTTCTTTTCCTCTTTCTTTTTAAGATCTTTTTTTAGACCATCTTTAATTTTATCAAATGGAAGTTGTTTTGATTCTTGTTTTTTTTCAACTCTAACTATATAGTATCCGATATCTTTTTCTATTATTTCGCTGGTTGTGTTTACATCCATTGCAAATGCAATCTCTTCTACATTTATATCAAGTCTTCCCTTATGTATAAAACCTAAATCTCCACCCATTACACGACTGTTATCGTTAGAGTATTCTTGGGCTATAAAGGCAAAGTCTTCACCTTCTTCAAGTTTGCTTTGTGCTTCTTCTATCTTAGCTTTTGCTTTTGCTTTTCCATCTGGGTCTGTTGGATCATTTCTTACATAAATCAATCTAACTTTTATTTTATCTGGCTCTTTAAATTTAAATTTATTTTTTTCATAATACTCTTGAAGTTCTTTATCAGTAACTTTGTACTCAATTTCACTTTCATTGAATTTTTCAAGAACAATGCCTCTTTTTACTGCCTGCTTAAACTCTTCAGTTGTAAATTTTGAGTTCTTAAGTGCTTGCATCAGAACTTTCTTAGATCCATAAGCTTCTTCTAATTTCTCTAACATCTCTTCAAGCTCATCGTCTGTTACAGTTATGTTTTTACTTAAGGCATAGTTATATATAAGCGTTTCTTCTATCAAGGATTTCAATGCAGTTTTCTTTAATTTAGCAAGCTTTTTATCATTTAATTTTGCATGATAGAAAGTTTGCGGAAGCAACTTAGCAACCTCTCTGTCTAGTTGATTTTCTGATATTGCATTTCCATCTACAACCGCAACAGTAGCCTCAGGTAGCATCACATTGTTTGCAAATAAAGATATTTTAAGTAAAACTATACATATAATTAATTTCATTCTATTCCTTCTCTTGTAGATCTTCTTCACTTTCTTCTGTCACTACTGGCTTAAACTCTTTATACTCTTTGTATTGCTGAGGATTATTTTCTATCCATTTTTTACTAAGATATTGAAAAGTTTGTATTCTCCCGCTAAAACCATCAGCAATGGCTATTTTATCGTTTTCATCTATATATATACCAGTTATAAGACGAAATCTAGTTGGTCCACGCCCCGCTCCACCAAAGAACATCATTAGCCTACCAGTATCGTCAAATATTTGTATATTATTAAATGCACTATCTGTTACATATATATGCCCTTCACTATCAACTGATACACCTTTGGGTCTTGCGAACATTCCAGGCTTGTCACCAATTTGACCAAAACGGCGTATAAAATCTCCATCTTTATTAAAGATTTGAATACGAAAGTTCTGAGTATCACACACCACTATGTTGTTATTTCTTCTATCTACAGATACATTTGTTGGGAAGTTAAACTCTCCATCCTCTTTTCCCCTTTTGCCCATAGTAAAAATAAGCTCTTTTGTTTCTAAATCAAAAGCTTTTACATTATGTGCCTTAGTATCAACAACATAAAGGCGGTTTAATGCTTTATCTATCGCTATACCAGTTGGATGAACAAACTCCAATCTTCCACCAAGAACAAATTTCAATTTACCTTTAGAGTTATAGCCTTGAATTTTCTTCTTTCTAGAATCACTCACATAAAGCATCCCTTTACTATCAAAAGCCACGGCAACAGGGGTGGCTAAACTACCACCCTTGCCGACCAACTCTAAGCCTCTTGTTTTTTCGTCCATAATAAAGACAGCAGCAGAACCTGTATCAGCAGCATAGACTTTACCATTTTGCAAACCTACACCGTATGGTTTTACAATATTAGATCTACGCACTTGGACTTCATCAGCACCAAGAAAAATATCTAACATACTTGGACCCTCTATTTGGCTTTGTGTAGCACCACCATTAAACACATCTAGATAAACAATCTTTGGTTCCTCTGGATACGGCGGAAAGATGATAGTAGGTTCAGGCTCTACAGGTTTTGTTGTGGAACATGCTGACAAAAATACAAGCATAAAAATAGATAAAAGAATATGAAATTTTCTCATATAATAACTCCTAGTCTTACTTAATATACAATTTATTATATCAAAAAAATATGATGATAGTGTACTCAAGAGGGAGTAATCTCTCTTGAGTATAAGTTTAAATAGTAAAATGTTTACTATTATTTATCGTGACAACCTAAACAAAGAGCACTTCCCGCATTAGTATGGCGTAAGAAGTTAACTTCTGTTGAACGAGTTGCCTGATCAGCTAAACCGTTATGTGGATCGTGACAAGAACCACACTCAACTTGATCTTGACCTGAACCACGAAGTAAATCTAAAATAGTACCTGCACCTTGCCAACCAGTCAATACAGTATTGGTAGGTTTAAGACTTGCATTACCTGGGATATAAGTAACTGAAATTGGGTGTGTGTTAGTTAGGTCTGCAGTTAAATTAGCATTCGCATTAACACCGATTGTTGTAATCGAAGTTACAGTAGTTACAGAGTTAAGTCCAGAACCTGGAGCATTAACAATTGAATCTATTGAACTAACACCATCATGACAGCTTAAACAAGCAAGTGATGAGTTTGACGGATCACTAACACCTGTGTCTGCTTGTGCAATCGTTTGACCATTAGTTGCCGCACTAGTAGCACCATACATAGTAAAATCTGTAGTAGGGCTTGCTTTATTCCATAGTGGAGCACCTGTAAATGCACTGTTACCCGCGTGAGGCGTGTGACAGAAAACACAAAGTTCACCATTTACTGCAACACCAGTAGTAGTTGCACTTAAATCATGCGGACTACCTGTGATTACACCTGCATAAGCAGAAGCTGAACCAAGAACTAATAACGCCGCTACGACACTTAATTTCTTTTTAAACATATTTTCTCCTTCTCCCACCATTATAATGTAATCCTAAAATATCTCTATATAAGAAATCATTATATGATGTATGAAAGCAGTATAACAAATTATTAATTAAGTGTCATGAAAATAATTTTATTAATTGCGTATGTAAAGATTTATGTTACTTAATGTAGCATGTGGCAAAATAATTTGTGTTATTTTTGATGACATCTTTGACATACACCGTAAGTAAATGAACCTTTCATGCGCAATAAAAATATACCTTCAGATCCATGTGGGTTATGGCAACTACTACAGTAAAAGTCTCTCCCTTTTCTCGCTGGATCTTTTCTATCTTTTGTTGGATGTCCACCTCTTGTTGGGCTTCTTCCAAATCCAATAGCTGGTATAACATGCTTACCATTTGCTTTTTCTGAATGGCAAGTTGTGCATAAGTCCCAGATAGGTTTACGCAGAAAAAACTCATAATCGGAGCCATGTGGATTGTGACACCTAACACATCTACCATCATTCACCGGTCCATGAGTATAATCTTGCATAAACCAGTCTTCAACATCTTCATGACATTGCCCACAAGTTCTTGCAACAGGGTCACGCACCAAATATTTTGCTATTCCCCTTTGATCCATATTGTACTCGCCTGATTTACCATTATGGCACTCAAGGCACAACCAGTTTGCTGCAGGTGCATGAGTATTCTTACTTGAGATTTTCGCTTGATGGCAATTGTAACATGTAGTTATAGTTACATCTTCATATGCCTCACCATCTGTTGGAACATTAGAGGTCATATCGTGACAAGCTTTGCATTTTTCTTCATTGTCATTAGCATGAAAGTAATTTTTATCATAGTCCTCAGACTCCTCTTCATCAGAACCTTCAAAAACATCAGCGTAAAAATATAAATTACGCTTTACACTTTCACTTAAATTATTGTCTTTATATCCATTGACTGCTATCTTATTCTCTCCAACATCTAATAAAATTGCTTTACAGTAGGTGGCTTTTGTTTTATTAAGTTCTATATTTATAGTTTTACCACTATTGAGGACTACCTCTAGCTTATCAATTTTTGTAGTGTCAATCTCAACTACGACAGTAGCGTCATGACCAGCATATAAACTATTATCAATTGGTTGAATGATTTTTATAGAGGAGTTTTCATTTGCTATGCCGCATATTGCGACAATGAGCAAAAATAAGATATAAGGTAATTTCATCTATTTACTTATTTTAAATTTACTTTTGGATTTTCTCTATCATAGTGACGACGAGCATGACATGCTGGAGCACATGAACCACCAGTTGGCGTCTCTATAAAACGGATAGGGAAATTAATCTTTCCAAATTTCGTTTTCTTTCTTAGGTGATGAGGATACTCTTTTGTTCCATGGAAATCGTGACAAGCACGGCATGAACGACCTTTTTCCTTGTTAACATGAACAAAGTGCATATTTACTTCACCATTTCTAAAGTTAGTATCATTTACGGTAAATTCATCTTGAATTTTAGCTGGTACATGGCACTCAAAACAAATATAGTTTTTCTCATCAAATTTTTCATAAAATGTTCTCGGGAATGGTTTTTTCAACATTCTTAGGTTGTTTGAACCGTGTGGATTATGACAAGCCGCACAATCACCCCATAGAATTGGTCCATGCCAATCCGGATTTTTTTCAAGATGCTTTGCAATATTTTGGAGTTTATAGCCAGTTTCATCAGTAATAAGCGTTTGGTTGTGACAAGTTAAACAAAGCTCTTTGGAAGTATCTTTAATCAAGAACTTTGGATGTTCTGAACCATGAGGATCATGACACTCAAGACATTTTCTCGGTCTATTTAAAGCTCCATGCTTATCTGTTACCTCTTTTATCCATACCTCTTTTTCAAAATGACACATAACACAAAGGTCTTGTTTTCCATCTGCTTTTAACTGATAAAGATGGTCTTCGGTATGAGGATCATGACAATTTGTACACTGATCAAGTACTGGCGGATGAATATGAGTTGTTGTATGTAAAAACTCTCCTTTTGCTTGGTGACAAGTTGTACAAAGTTCATTTATACTCGAGGTAACCAGTAGTTTTGCATTGTCTGATTCATGTGGATTATGGCATATTGTACACGCACCAGCAGCAACGGGACCATGAATAAATTTTTTATCATCCTTAGGTGTATGACACATATAGCAAAGATCAGGAGGATCCATAATTACATCCTCTTCCCCTTTTGCATCAGCATGACATACAGTACAATCACCCCACTCATATGGTGGATGCACCACTTTTTTTGATGAACGCAGTTCAGTTCCATAAAACTTTTCTTCTTCTGTTAAAGGGGCTACCTCTTGTGCAGTTTCTTGCGCAGACAATGTTGAATATGAGAACATTAAACTCAGCATCATAGTGATTATATAAATATACTTATTTTTCATTTTTTTGTACCTTGTTTCAAGTTTGTTGTATTGTTTTAGTACTGTGCTTCTGTTGCCGAAACAATATACTCTACTAGTTTTTTAACATCTTCATCAATAAGTGAGCTAATTTTTACCAGCTGAGGATTCATAACCGAAGCACGAGCTGGATCAACAATAGCTTCACCTTGACCTTTAAGATATGACAACAATGAGGTCTCTTTGCCCATATAAGCTGTCGAAATTTTCTTTAAAGAGGGACCTATTGTATCCATATGGTTTTTATGACATAAGGCACAACCCTTGGTTTCAAAAATTGTCTTGCCACTTTCACCTTGAGCATTTGCATTTACTATAAGTATTGTTGCTACTAATGATAAGCCAAATATTATTTTTTTCATCTACTAACCTTTTTAAGAGCATTATTTTTTCGATTATATCATAAAATTTTATAATTCTATAGAAGCATCTCATCTTTTATTTCGATAGTTTTATGATATTTTTTAAAAAATTTGGTAGCAATACCATCTCCATAGCCTATTATTTGACGATTTTTATCTACTATTGGTGTTGTTCCTAGCCCACAACTTGGTGATTTTGATTTTAAAACGATTGCATCAATATTTTGATTTTTTTCAATAAAGGAGTAAATTTCATCTTCGAGTAGTTTTGTAACATCAATATTACCAATATCTGTTATAATCCTATTTTCACCGTCAATTTTAACCATATTTATCCTCTCTCTTGGAGTTCCAAAAAGTGGTGCTTCTGGACAAAATGGGATGATTTCATACTCTTTATAAAGCTTAAGTACCTTATCTACTTTTTTTATTTTCCCATCATAACGGCAAATTTCACCGAGCAAACAGGCACTTACAACAACTTTCTTTTTAGACATTAGCAGATAATAATACTCTTAATCTCTGTCATCTCTTCAATAGCATACCTAGGACCTTCACGCCCTACACCACTCAACTTAACCCCGCCATATGGCTGAATATCAAAGCGTAAAGTAGGCATATCATTTATCACAATCCCACCAGCGTCAAGCTCATTTATAGCTCTTTGTGATAGGTTTAAATCATTTGTAAAGACTGAAAATTGAAGTCCATAAGGAGAATTGTTCATGCGTGGACAAGCATCATCAAAATCATTAACTTTTACAAGGCTAACGATTGGAGCAAAGACCTCTTCACAAACTATAGCCATATCATCTCGAACATCAGCCATCACGCAAGGATAAAACATCCTTCCCTCATGTTTTGGAGTAAGCAATGCAGTAGCACCCTCCTCTATAGCGCTCTCTACCCATTTCATAGCTCTAGTAGCTGCTTCATCATCAATAAGAGGACCCATAAATGTTTCTTCATCATACGGAGACCCAACAACCAATTTTTTAGTTTCCTCAGCCACAAGAGATGCAAATTCATCATATATATCAGCGTTAACATATATACGCTGTAAAGAGATACACACTTGACCAGAGTTTACAAAAGCACCAAGGGCACAACGAGAAGCAGCAAGTTGTAAATCAGCACTTTTATCTATATATGTTGCTGCATTTCCGCCAAGTTCCAAAGATACTTTTTTTATCCCTGCATTTTTTGTAATGATATTCCCAACTGGAACACTCCCAGTAAAACTAATAACACGAGGTATATCACTTGTTATTAGAGCACTTCCTACCTCTGCATCACCATACACTACACTAAGCGCATCTTTTATTGCATACTCACTATCTACAAAGAGCTTTGCAAATTTATATGCTGTAAGTGGAGCTTCGGGAGTTGGTTTTAGTACGACAGTATTTCCTGCTACTAAAGCTGGTGCTAGTTTGTGAGCTACAAGATTGAGTGGGAAGTTAAAAGGGGTAATTGCAACAACAACGCCTACACTCTCACGCCTAAAAAAACTAAGAGTCTTTTTACCACTAGCCATAGCATCTGTGTTGATAGTTTCACCGTGCATGGTTCGCATAGTTTCAGCAGAGAGTGTAACAGTCTCTATACATCTCTCAACCTCAACTCTTGCAAATGCAATAGGCTTACCCACTTCATCAGTAATAGTTTGAGCTATATCCTCTTTGTTTTGTTTTAATTTTTGAGCAACATCTAAGAGCCATGAGCATCTTTGTGCAAGTGTTGATGCCTTAGCTGCCACAGTTGCTTGTTGTGCAATTTGAAGAGCTTTATTTGCATCATCTGCACTACAAATAGGAGCAGTTGATACAACTTCACCGCTGTAAGGACTTTTTCTTTCGCTAACTTCTTGAGTTACTGCCTGTGTTGAACCAAAAAATATTTTTGCTTGCATAATAATCTCCCTAAATTGTTAGGAAGATTATAGCATTTTTAATATTTAAAAAGTAGTTTAGAACGCTTCACCGTAACTCTCTCCATCTACAAGTTTAAATGTACCAGTTAGTGTTCCATCACTTACCCAATACTCTTGTGTATTACTGTTATCATAATTAAATAGCACTACATACAATTTACCATTATCCTCTACTATCCCTTCTGAACCACTAACTTCATAAGTATCACTTGAAAATGCTTTTACAAGCTGTGTTCCCGTACTTGTTCCATCAGTTTTATAAAGCCCACTATTTGCAGGTGTTGTATTATCAGTAAACCAAAAGTAAAGGGTACCATCCATCTCCACTAAATAACTTGGAGCAGAGTAGTTATCACTCCCCATATCCTTAACCATAACTGTACCCGATGAAGTTCCATCACTTTTCCATAGCTCTTGCCCATTTGCTTCATCATTAAAGACAAAATAAAGCATACCATTTACATCTGTAAAATCACTATAATTATATCTATGTGTATAGCTTGTTCCCGTATCATCCAAAAAGCTATCTTTGACCATAACAGTACCAGATAAAGTTCCATCACTTTTCCAAAGTGCAAAACCATTTGAAAGACTATTTGAAACAAAGAACAGCTGATTGCCAACTATTGTCAAATTTGATGCTCCACCATCTGTCCCTCTGCCTGTACCATCATCTTCATAAATATCTTTAACTATATGCGTGCCAGATTCTGTCCCATCAGTTACCCACAGTTCAGCTCCATGATAATAGTCATCCGCAGTAGCGTAGCATTTAGAGTTTAACTCCAAACATCCTATAAAACTTGAACCATCCTCTCCAGACCATATATCTTTTAGTTTATATGCTGAACTTGAACCATCACTTATCCATGGTTCCCATTGGTATCCACCACCTGCTCCATCATCTTTGGCAAAGATTAGTCTATCTCCAAAAGGCTGTAGATAACCAGGTGCTCCATAACTTGTAAGTGAATAATCACCAAAATCCTCTATAAGTTGAGTACCCGTTCCATCACTTTTCCATAATCCCTTACTACCTTTCCAGTTGCTTCCGTTGTTATCTCCAGACATACCAAAAAAGTAAAAAGAATCTCCAATAAGAGAGAAGCTGGATGGAAAGGAGCCATCATCTACACCTGGATTTATATCTTTTACCATATATGTCCCTGACTCAGTACCATCGGTTCTCCAAAGTTCTGTGCCATTGACTCCATCATTTGCGGCGAAATAGTAAATATCTTTCATAAGCACTACACTACCGACTGAACCACCGCCATTAGTTCCAGCCCATATATCTTTAACCATTGTAGTACCTGCTACAGTTCCATCAGTTCTCCATATCTCATAACCATGAACATCATCATACCAATCAAATAGATGGACTTTTGGTAAAGGAGCTTTTACCTCAATATCTACTCTACCAATATCATTATATAAACATCCATCAATAGTTTCACTCAATGTATAAAGAAAATAATCATCACCTACAAAGCCATCATCTGGATCGTAGTTGTAGTTTACAATCTCATTGCCAATTATAGTTAAAGATGAACTTCCTCCTGTTGCATCTTGTGTTATCTCAATGCCTATACTTGTGCTGTTGGCTCTTAAGTACTCTCCACTAATCACCTCTGTATTAAAAATTGATGTTGCTATGTTATTTGCAGAAGATAAGCTTGTAGGGGCGGTTATAGTAACATTAACGCGACCATAATCATCTCCACTCTTATAAACAAAACTATCTTTTCCCACAAAACAATCTGTACTTTTATAAGTAAACGCTGGTACCTCATTTCCTATCTTAAAGTAAGTAACTTCTCCATGTTTTGGGTCTGTATATGCGACATCTAACACATCTGACAAACCACTAGTTTGTACACTATTTGTTTCCCCTTTTACAACTACACTTATATTTGTATCTTCAAGTGTAATAACAACTTCTGGTACCTCAGGCTCTAAAACAATAATATTTGCAATATTTGTATCAGTAGCATCTTTGTTATCTGTAACACTCAATGTGTAAACATATGTTCCAGCAGTATCAAAGCTTAAATCATTCAAATCACAAGATAGATCATTTGACTCTTTTATAATTGCCCCTGCTGGGTCTTGCCACATACAGTGAGTTATACCACCAAAAGGATAAGGATCCATATCGTACGAATAAGAACTCTCAAGTCCAGTAACTATTTCACCAACCAAAACTTCAATATTTTGCTCACCATCATCGCTATAATCTGTACCTATAATTGCAACTGGGAGTTGATTTATTGGCTCTAGTATTGGCTCTGTTATATCACTATTTTGTGTACAGATTACCATCGGATTGCGATATGGCATTTTGTTTGATTGAAGTGGTATGCTATCTTCACCGTTTAAACTATTATACTCAATAGTAAAAGTTATATTTATATCTTTACATCCACTAGTTGTATTCATATCTAGTAAAACTGATTTATTATCATCTGCTACCATCATACTCTCTATTTTTAACAAGGCTCCCTCTACTGAGATGCCAATATCAGGCGTTTGTGTGTTAAATGTTGCCCCAAAAAGGCTTAGGTAAACTTGAGCACTATTCTGCGTAGAGATTCTAGCTCTAACAAATGGGTTAATCTTTATATCTGAGATAGATATAGCATCTGTTATCTCTGATTCAACACCCATAACATTAAGAACCTCTTTAACATCTACTTTTTGCATCTCGTCCATAAGTTTTTTATAAAGTGGTGAGTTCAAAACAGCTGAGAATCCACCATCGTTATAAATTTTCATAAGCTCTTCTAAGTCACCTATGGGGTCACTAGAGTTCGCAATAGCAGCAGATATTCTCAATAACTCTGCATTAACAGAAGCTTTACCTTCACTAAAATCAACTAAATCTAGCTCAGTAAAATCATCAGATGTTATATTAAAGAGTTTTTTCACATCCTCCTTTGACTCCTCTTTAGCTTCCTCTAGGCTCTTATCATCATCCACAAGCTTTTTCATTCTCTTAGCACGAATATCTGTTAAAATATTTGTATTGCTCTTTTGCTTTGTGTTTGATTTTATATCTACAATTGCGGTAATTGTAGCTGGAGAAAGACTAGTTGTTCCTGTTGCTTCATCAAAGTAGTAACCACTAATGCTAAGGCGACTAAGCCCACTCCATGGGAGAGTTTTAAACTCATAACTCCCTTTATCATCACTAACTTTTACTTCAAGCAGATCATCTGTACAAACCATCTTTTCATCAAGTCTGCAAAGTGACACATTTGAGTCTTTTAAAAAGGCTCCTTTTTGTGCTACACCACTTAGCGAAGAGCTTACACTCGAACCACTAGCACTATCTTCACTACTGCATCCACTAAAAAAAGATAGTGATAACAACATTGTAAATAAAATTATTTTGATTTTACTAAACATCTTATACTCCTAAAAATTCATCTATTTATAGTATAAGGCATTAGCATTGCAAAATCATTGCAAAATCATTATTTAGAATGTAATATTTTCAATTATTTCAGTATTTTTAGGAGTAATAATTATGGCATCATACACATACGAAACATCAATAGAATTTTTTTTCATATACACATCAGCAGTTTTTATAAGTCGGGAGAGTTTTTTGGGGGTGATGTTTTGGATAGCAGACTCAAAGTCGAGTCCGCTTTTTACCTCAACGAAGTGGAGAATTTCATCTTTTAAAGCAATTATATCTATCTCACCAAAGCGGGAGTAAAAATTTTGCTCAATTACAGTATAACCATTGTCATATAGAAATTTACACGCTCTAGCTTCCGCTAAATTTCCTTTGGCTCTGCTCATTTTAGCAGTTAATAACCTCAACTTTTATAGTTTTAAATGCAGCGGTCAAAATCACCTCATCACGAGCATCTCCAAAGAGTGCATTTATTTTTGATTTTGCGTGGTGAAAGGTTGCAAAAAGTGTTTTTGGTTGCACTTTGTCAGTTATTTTAATACACAACGGTGTTGTCTCACCAAATTCACTTCTAAGAATCACTCTATCAGATGTAAAATCTTTTGCGTCATCTTCACAAACAAGTAAAATATCTTCATCGTAACGCTTCATTAAAGTCTCAGTTCTTGAGGTTTGTGCTGCATTATTGTAGTGTGCTAGAGTTCTTCCTGTACTAAGATGATACCCTGTAAGTTTATTCTCTTTTATCTCTTGTATCATCCCGCGAAGTTTATATTGGTTGTACATAAAATGTCCATAGCCATCATCTGTTCTAAAGTCTAATTGATGCAAAATAGGGGTATCTTCTGTGTGAACTGGCCATTGAAGTCCACGCTTTCTATGTTTTTCTAGTCTATGGTAATCAGCCCCAGAGAATCTTCTATAGGCAACACGCTGAACCTCTTCCCATACATCTTTTGAACTTTTGTAATTATAATCTCCACCCATTTTATTGTCTAAGATTTGTAAAACTTCCCAGTCATCTGGAAGATCTGATTTTACAAGAGGTTGAGAGAGGTGAAGGCGACGCATCGCATTTACATAAACACCTGTTTTCTCATAAGCTGATTTTACACCAACAACAATGTCTGCACGATTGGCTATATCTGTCATAAAAAGTTCTTGAACAAAAATCATATCTAACTTATCAAAAGCCTTATCAACCTTGTTGAGATTTGGATGGATGTGCGTTAAATCTTCACCAATATTAAGCACAACCTTTACCTTATCTTCAAGCATCTCATCAACAAGTTCAGGAGTCATAAGTCCTATCTCTTTTGGTTCTTGGTAGTCTGGTGCGAAATATGGAAGCATCCCCATATCACAAGTTCCTTGAACATTGTTTTGACCACGAAGAGGCATAAGTCCTGTTCCACTTTTACCAATATTTCCAGTCATAAGACTTAAATGAACTATAGCCATAACAGCGTAAGAACCATCTATATGCTCAGTAATTCCTAATCCCCAAAATATCATAGACTTTTTCAGAGCATACTCACGAGCAACTTTTTTTATCATCTTTGAGAGGTACTCATAGCCCTCTATCTCATTATAGTAGTCTGGATTTGCATAAGGGTCGTTCATGATTTTTTCTTTAAACTCAAGAAAACCTTTTGTTCTATCTGCTATAAAACTCTCATCATAAAGTTCTTCATCCATAATTACATATGCGATCATATTTAAGGTAAGAAGATTTGCTTCATGAGGCATAATCGCCTTATATTTTGCAAAGCGGTGTAGCTTTATCTCTCTTACATCAAATACCGCTAAATTATCATGATCTCTTGCAACATCTATGATTCTATTTGCGATAATTGGATGTGCTTCTGTTGTATTTGAACCTATTACTATCATAAACTCTGCATTATAAATATCATTGTATGGGTTAGTTGCTGCACCCTCACCTATAGTCTTTTTCATCCCACTTAACGATGGAGAGTGACAAACTCTAGCGCAGTTATCAACATGAGGAGAGTTGAGAGTGTGGCGTGTAAATTTTTGAAACAGATAAGCAGACTCACATGAGCTTCTAGCCCCACCTATAGAACAGATAGATTTACGACCATAATTCTTCTGTGTTTCTTTGAGTTTCATAGCACAAGCAGTTGTTGCAGCATCTAAATCTGTTTCATACCAAGTATCATCAAAATCTACTAAAGATGAATCAATTACCTCTTTAATAGCTGGATTTTTCTCTAAAAAGCTTTTTCTTATTCTTGGGATGCGAAGTCTATCATCAGCATCTACAAAATCAAAACCATACTTCCCTTTGATGCAGAGTTTACCTTGTGAGACTACACCATCAGGGTGAGCAAAAATCTTTAGGATTTTGTTCTCTTTAGTATCTACATTAGCTGCTATATCACATCCAACACCACAATAAGTACAAACACTATCTATCGTTTTACTATTTTCCATAAGAGCTTTCCTGATTTTTCTATGATAATCCCTAGTAAACAACTAGTCTTTATTAAGAATTTTTTATTTTTTGGAGTTTACAATTATATCTCTTAAAAATTGTGGAAGTGAGTTTAAAAACAAAATGATTAAATAAAACCTAAGGGGAAACGGGTAGAATCGTCTCTCTTTTTCAATTGCATCATAGATTCTTTTTACTCCATCTTTTGTACTTAGTAAAAATGGCATATAAAAATTGTTTTTATCTGTCAATTCACTTTTTATAAATCCTGGCAAGATGTTGATTACTTTTATATTGTCATTTTTGTATTTATATCTTATCCCCTCTGCATAAGCATTTAATGCGCGTTTAGATGAACTGTAAACTTTTGAACTTGGCATAGAAAAAAGGGAGGCTAAAGAAGATATGAAAACTATTTTACCACTTTTTTGTGCCACAAAATGGGGCAATAAGACTTCTAAAATAGCATGATTAGAGATTACATTGACATCATAAAGATTCTTAAACTCATCTATGGGTGTTATATCTTTTGAGTGACCAACTGAGATACCAGCATTTAATATCACCATATCAACAGCACCTATAGTTTTTATTTTTTTTTGAAGCTCATCAAACTTTGTAACATCTGCTACTATAATTTTTACTTTTTTTGTATGTGGCTCTAACTCTTTTTGCAAGTTTAAGAGACGAGTCTCTCTCCTTGCTAGTAAAAAAAGTTCATTATCTTCATTTGCGTAAGAGCGGGCTAGTTCTTCACCAAGTCCACTACTTGCACCCGTTATCAATATTTTCATTTTTTCACTTTACCTCTACCAAATCAATAGAACAAATTTTACATTATCACCAATTATCGTGTAATCAGACCTATCCTCTACTCCCATTTAGTGCTAAAAAATTAAAGACTGTTTTACACTATCCTAATCATAACAGGTGTAGAGTTTACAAAATCAAGAACCTCTATCTCTTTTATCATATTTTGGATATCACTCTCTATAGCTGTATGAGTAGATATAAGTAAGTTTGCAGAATCTTCAGATGATGGACGCTGAAGCATTGTCTCAACTGAGATATTGTTATCTTCAAAGATTTTAGTTATTTTAGCTAAAACACCTGCCTTATCTGAAACATTTACACGAAGATAATACTTAGACTTTATGTCTGCAGTTGGCTTGAGTGTCAGGTTTGCTTCCATAGGTTTGTCAAAACCTAGCATCGGCGTAGATTTTCCACTTCTAGCAATATCAATGATATTAGCTACAACCGCAGACGCAGTTGCATCACCACCAGCACCAGGACCATAATAAAGTGTTTCACCAACCTTATCACCAATCACAGAGATACCGTTCATTACACCATCAATTTTTGCAATCATCTCCTCTTGTTTTATAAGACAAGCATGAACACGAAGTTCAACCTCATTACCATCTTTTTTAGCAATTCCTAAAAGCTTGATTGCATAACCAAACTCTTTTGCAAATGCTATATCATCTTGTGTAACATTTTCAATGCCTTCAATTAAGATATCTTCAGGTTTAGCATCAATTCCATAAGCGATAGAAGCAAGAATTAAAAGTTTATGTGCAGCATCATAACCACCTACATCAAACGATGGATCAGCTTCTGCATAACCTAGTTCTTGAGACTCTTTTAAGATCGTATCATAAGCTACACCTTCGTTTGTCATCTTTGTCATCATATAATTACAAGTACCGTTCATTATTCCCATAATTGATTCTATATGATTAGCAGATAAGCCATCGCGAAGAGCATTAATGATAGGGATACCACCTGCGACAGATGCCTCATACTCAAAAGCGATATCTTTTGCTAATTCTGCCAGTTCATAACGGTGATATGCTAAAAGTGCTTTATTTGCAGTAACTACAGCCTTACCACTTTTTAATGCCTTTTTAACAACTTCAAATGGCTCATCCACTCCACCCATAAGTTCAACTACTATATCAATTTTTGAATCGTTTAATATATCATCTACATTGTCTGTCAAAACTATGCCAAGACCTCTGTCTTTGTTTAAATTTTTAACAACACCGCTTTTTACAACAATGTCAGTTCCAGCACGAGCAGAAATCACATCAGCATTATCTTTTAATATTTGAGCAACACTTGTCCCAACAGTTCCAACACCGATTATTCCAACTTTTATCATTACTTTTTTTCCTCTTCAAACTGTTTTAAAAACTCTTTTATATTTCTAGCTGCTTGACGGATACGGTTATCGTTTTCTATGAGTGCTATACGAACATAGTTCTCGCCATATTCACCAAAGCCTATCCCTGGGGCAACTGCGACTTGAGCCTCTGTTAAAAGTCTTTTTGAAAACTCTAAACTTCCTAGGTGTTCTGCACATTTTGGAATTTTCGCCCACACAAACATACTGGCTTGGTTTCTGTGTATCGACCAACCAGCTCTTGAAAATGCTTCTATCAGTACATCTTGTCTATGATCATACTTATCTGTTATATCTTGAACACATTGTTGATCACCATTTAGTGCGACTGTTGCTGCAACTTGAATAGGGGTAAACATCCCATAATCTAGCCATGATTTTATTTTTTGTAAAGCACCAATGAGTTTCTTATTTCCAACAAAGAAACCAACACGCCATCCAGCCATATTGTAAGATTTAGAAAGTGTAAAAGATTCAACTGCTACATCTTTTGCACCCTCTACACTCATAATTGATGGTGTTTTATAACCACCAAAAGTTATATCACCATAGGCGATATCAGAGATAATATAAAACCTCTCTTTTTTCGCCATCGCCACAAGTTTTACATAAAATTCTTGAGATACTGTTGCGGTTGATGGATTGTGAGGGAAATTAACTAAAACATATTTGGGGCGTGGTGAAGTTTCTTTAAAAACACGCTCTAAATTTTCAAAAAAGTGATCTTCGTTAATCTCATACTTATCATTAAAATCAATTCCAAACTTCACAACATTTCCACCAGCTAAGATAAAGGCATAAGAGTGAATAGGGTAAGTTGGATCTGGAACAACAGCTATATCACCAGGGTTTGTAATAGCATACGCCAAGTGAGCATAACCCTCTTTTGAACCCATTGTTGCAACACATTCAGTCATTGGGTCTAAATCACAATCATATCTTCTTTTATACCAGCTAGCGATTGCCATAAGAAGTTTAGGGATACCCTTAGATGTTGAATAACCATGAGTTTTTGTTTTTTGAGCAGATTCAACTAGTTTTTCACGGATATGCTCTGGAGTATCACCATCTGGATTCCCCATAGAAAAATCTATCACATCTGCACCAGCTCTACGCTCAGCCATTTTCAAATCATTTACTTCTGCAAAAACATATTTTGGAAGTCTTTTCATTCTATCGAATTGTATTTCATCAAACATTTAGATTCCTGATCATATGGGCACTAGGAGCCCTTTAAAATATTAATGGTATTCTAGCAAAAAAAAGCTTATCTATCTTGAATCTACAGGAGCTAAAACTAACGGATCTTTAATATTCTTAAGTGTGTATAGGTCAGATATTTTGATATACTGGGCACTTTTAGGGATATGCAGTCTGATTTTTCTTTTCTTTTTATCTCTTTTGATAACTTCTAAAAGATGCAAAGAACTATCGTAATATGCAATATATGGATACCAGTCATTTCTTCTTGAACTCACAATTTCCAGTTTTTTTATGCTTGAAACATTGAGCCAGTGTGCATAAAGGGATCTCTTCAACTTCACTTCCACCCCATCTTCAAGCTTTGGAATATTTAAAATTCCTTCACGCATATCCACAACATAAGTCCATTCCCTAGATGAATCTCTTACTACATCTACAATATAACAACCACTTTTTTTAAGTTCTCGGCTTAATATTAAGGGATCTGTTGCGTACTCAGCATTTAAACTTATAGTCCAAGTAAACTCTGAACTATTGAGGTTTGATTCTTGTGTTACATATCTGTAATAACCTATGTTTCTAAGAGTGTCGCCCATTATTTTTACAAAAAACAGAGGGGGACCACTACTTTTGAAACTTAATTTTAATTCAGTTGGTTTTTCAAAAAAAAGGTTTAAAAGTCCATTCTCTTTAAGGGTGTGAATAACCTTTACAGCATCAACCCTTTCATTTATATAGTAATCACTCTCGGGTGAAAAAATTATATCTATATAGGCGCTGTTTTGCTCATAAGTATTAGCATCTATAAAAGATTTAATTTTAAGTTTTAATAGGTTCTCTTCTTGGAATTCCTCTTGAAGTTCTTGTGAAAACGAGAGGTTAAAAAGCAGTAAAATAGATACAAAAACTTTTACCATTCATTACCTTTATTTATTCTTTTAAACTCTTCAAAATTTATCTTAGTTAGTTCACCATCTCTATATACAAATCTTAAGTTTTTTCCTTTTTTATACTCTATCGTTTTGCCATTGACATCAAAATCTACATAGCCGTGTCCTAGAGAGAGAAGCCAATCTTTATTGGGATCTAAAACAAGCTCCTCCGTAATAGTTTTTTGATTTTTTTTATGAACACCAAGCTCAATATAGCCAATCCATAATTTTGATTTTGGCTTTATACTAAAATATTTTACAACAACAGGTTCAATAACTTCTTCAACTATGGGTTCAGGGTCGTTTATATTTTGATTGCTACTTACACTTTTAGCACTCTCTATAGCACTATTGTCTAGCTCCTCAACAACAGTAGAACTACTTGAAGAGGATGAATAAGTACTTATTAAAGCTACAATAAGAAAAACAATAACTCCAATGACGATATATATTTTTGTTGAATTTTTCTTTAATTTAGACTCAGTAAAAACATCTGCTTCTTGTTCAGGAACGATAGTGTTTTCTTGAAAATACTCGATACCCTCTTCTCTTAATGAATCTAGTTTTATGCTGTACTCTCTCTCAAGTATCGAGATAAATCCACAAAATTGTATCTTTGTCATATTATCAAAAGAGTGGCCAAAAATCGCTTGTACATGTATTTTTGATATATGTGTATTTTCATGTATTTTTTGAGCACCAATACTTTTTAACTTCTCTAATCCTTCACTCATATTCTCATCCTATCCATTAAAATAGCTCCTGCCACACTAACATTTAATGAATCAAACTTATGTGACATTTTTATACTAACAACCTTGTCTAATTTTGAAACAACACGGGATGTAAGCCCTTCCCCCTCACTACCTAAAACTAAAACTCTTTTTCTTGTAAGCACGACATCTCTAATATCTTCACCACCCATATCAGCACCATAAACACAAAAACCTGATGTTTTCAAATCGTTTAAAACAGTATGGATGTTATGTTCTAGTGCAAAAGGCATATCGAACAAAGCTCCTGTACTAGTGCGTAAAATCGGCTCTAAGGGAAGATTTTTAACTCCACATGCTATTATAGAGTCCACACCTAAGGCGTATGCACTTCTAACAATTGCACCAATATTTCCAACATCTGTCAGACTTGAAAGAACAAGTACAAATTCAGAATCAAAAAAAGATCTATAACTTTGTAGTTTATACTCATCTACCTCAGCTAAAAATCCTTGATGATTAGCATTTTTACTCATTTTTTGAGCAGCTTCTGCCGGGATGCGTTTCACTTCAAAGTCCATTTTCATAAGACGCGAATACTCTTTCTTGTCAAGATCTTTTGATAAATATAAAATTTTTATCTTACTTGGATGATTATTTATTATATAATAAATTGGTTGTTTAGCATAAATTAACATGAAAGTATTCTAGCTAAAAAAAATTAATTTTGCTATATTATAGTTCTTTAATTTGACTAGAGCTAATATAAGAGAGTATTATTAGCATAAAATTACAAAATAATTAAGGTTGTAAAATGTCTAAAGATAAGAAAGATTTATTTAAAGATTATGTTCCTGAAGTGCTTGAATATGATGTGAATGTTGATGGAAGTGACGAACATAAAATAAGAGAGGAGCATCTCAGTACAAAAGAAAACCTTGTTGAGAAAATAAAAAAAGCTAAAGCTAAAGCTAAAGGTAATCAAACAACCTATAGAGGAAACATACGAACAGAAAATGAGAAATAATGATACAAAAAGCACATGATGCCTACAATGCAAAAGATTTCACAACTGCATATAAAATCTATACAGAGCTAGCCAATCAAGGGGATGCTGATGCACAAACTTCACTCGCCTTTATGCACCAAAATGCCCAAGGTTGCGAAGTAGATGAGCAAAAAACCTTAGAGCTGTATATAAAAGCAAGTGAACAAAACCAACCTTATGCTTTTTTTAATCTCGCTATTCTTTATGCCAATGGCTTAGGTGGTGTAGAATATAATCAATTGAGAGCACATGAACTTTTTATGGAAGCAGCAACAAGGGAAGTACCACCTGCAATGTATGAAGTAGCACTAATGTTAGAACGCGGTCTTGGATGCACTCAAAATTACTCAGAATCTGCATTTTGGTATGAGGAGGGAGCTAAGCGTGGTCATCTAAAATGCTTCAACAATCTAGGTGTACTTTACAAAGAGGGGCACGGCGTTGAGATAAATGAGGCAAAATGTTTTATATGTTTCTCTCGTGCAGCTGATGGTGAACTAGCTGAGGGACTTTATAATCTTGGTCAACTTTACGATCAAGGTATTGGATGTGAAGCAAACCATGAAATGGCACTAGACTTATGTAGAAAAGCTGCCTATAAAGGGCATGAAAAAGCTAAAAGCATTATCAAAAACTTACAAGAAGAGGGAAAAATAGTTTTTTAAAAGCTAAAAGGGAAAGTTGCTAACGATTAGCAATTATTGAACGAAAGAAAACTAAAAGGAAACTACTTGTTTACAGGACTAATTAGAGAGATTGCAAATGTTAAAAGCCTATCTGGAAGTACTCTTAGCATAGAGGCTAAACACAAAGCAAAACTTGGTGATTCTATTGCCATAAATGGTGCATGTTTAACTGTCACAAAAGTACTTAGAGATGGTTTTAGTGTTGAACTTTCACCAGAATCTCAAAAACTTCTAGCTATGGAGAACTATAAACACCAAGTTCATATAGAGCCTGCCATGATTATGGGTGATAGATTTGAAGGGCATGTGGTTCAGGGGCATATTGATGCTATAGGCACCATAAAAGATATAAAAAATAATGGTAACTCTTTTGATATTTTTATAGAAGTAGAAAAAAAATTTATCCCTTACATTATTCCCAAAGGCTCTATCACAATAGATGGAGTGAGTTTAACTGTCAATGATGTCGATGTAAATAGTTTTAGATTAACTATCATCCCACATACTATGAAAGAAACTCTTTTTAAAAACTACAAAAAAGGCTCAAAAGTAAATATTGAAACAGATATGTTTGCCCGTTATGTTTCCCATATAATATCTCACCAAAAAAATGCTCTTTCATGGGATGAAGTGGAATCGATTGTAGCAAGGTATTAAGCAAAATGCCAAACAAAGCTGCAGCTCTTCAGTATGACAAGGGGAATGGCAGTTCTCCAAAAGTTGTAGCATCTGGCAAAGGTGAACTAGCACAAAAAATTATAGAAAAAGCACAGGAGTTTGATGTTCCCCTATTTGCTAATGAGATGCTTGTTAACTCTCTGCTTGATTTAGAGATAGACCATCAAATACCACAAGAACTTTATAAGGGCGTAGCCGATGTTTTTATTTGGCTAATGAAAAATGAGCAAAAGTTTACAAAACAGCTATAATCTTCACTAATAGTAATAAATTTCTTATTTTTTAATACAATTTAAAGAAACTTACACCATTCCCTATTAAATACTAAAAATACTGCTAGATAAGTTTAAAACATAAAGGATAATATCCCTTATTTTTCCCCTTTTTTCTTCGCTTTAAAGAGCAAAGGTGTACCTGTAAAATTAAAGGTCTCACGAAGTTTGTTTGTAAGGTATCTTCTATATGTAAAGTGTAACCCCTTTGGTTTATTCATAATTATAGCTATTTTTGGTGGTCTAGTCTCATACTGAGTAGCATAATAGATACGGATAACTTGCCCACGCATTGATGGCAATTGATGGCGTCGCATAGCCTTCTCCATCGCCTCATTGAGTTGTGAAGTACTTATTCTCTGAGAGTAATTTTCATTTATTTCTAAAATCAAATCATGTAGTTTATCAACTCTTTGATGCGTTAAAGCAGATAAAGTGATAATAGGAGCATATGCCAAGAACTTAAATCTCTCACGAACATCTTGAATGATTTTATCATGCTCTTCTCTTTTGGAAATATCCCATTTATTTAAAACAATAATACATCCGAGCTTATTACTATCAACTAGTCCAGCTATTTTTTCATCAAGATCTAAAAAAGGCTCACTCGCATCTAAAACAACAAGAGCCATATTTGAGTTTTCAAGCATCTCTTTTGTACGCATTAAGGCATATTTTTCAATTCCTAAAATTTTACCACGACGACGAAGCCCGGCTGTATCAACAAAAGTTAGTTGCTTATCTTTATAATCAACAGTCTCATCAATTGGATCAATTGTAGTTCCAGCGACACTACTTACAACAGAGCGCTCTTCACCTAAAAGAGCATTTAAAAGTGAGCTTTTACCAACATTTGTGCGGCCAATAATCGCTATTTTAATGTGGTTAATATCCTCTTCATTAAACTCTTTGATACGGTCATTTTGACCAAAGATAGAATCATCTTCAATGAGTCCATCCATCTCATCATCATCCCAGTATGTAAAACCGTCATCAAGCTCTTCGTCGTAATTATTTGGTGCAAAAAATTCTTCATCACTAAGTTCAGGTTCAATTATGTTTATTCCATCATCTTCTTCAACCGCCTCATCCTCTTTTATTATATCAGAGTCTGGTACTTTTGAAGCTATCCAGTCTAAAAGTTCAACAGTATTTCTATTGTGTGCAACAGAGATTCCAAAGATAGCATCTGTTCCAAACTCATAATATTCCCAAAGTTTCTCTTTCATCTTATCGTTGTCAATTTTATTGACAACAAGGGCCATATCTTTTCCCATAGCTTGCAGTTCATAAAAAAGTTTTTTATCCTCCTCTTCAGGAAGACCTTTGCCATCAACCATATAAAGGATGATGTCTGCTTTATATGCAGCTTTTAATGACATCTCTTTTATTTTATCAAATAGCTCGCACCCTTTATCTAAGCCACCCGTGTCTAAGAGCTGTACCTCTTTGTTTATTATAAGAGCTGTTCTTCTTTTGACATCCCTAGTTGTACCAGCTAAGTCAGATGTAATGGCATCTCTTTTTTTAACAAGCCTGTTAAAAAGTGAACTTTTACCAACATTTGGACGACCAATTATGGCGATTTTTTTCATATAGTGCCTTATTTATTTTAATTATAAAAAAATTAAATCTTATTTGAAATTATATCTAAAAAATATAAGAGGGGATAAACTCTCCAAAAAGAGAGTTATAATTATAGAGGTTTTAATCTAAGACTAGCCATACAAAATACTCTTGACTCATTGGATCTTGCCAAACTTCTTCTATATGTGCTGTGATTTTAGTATTTGCAGTATAGCTAGATTTTACATTCAAATCTGTACTTACTCTGTCGTTTGTAACTTGTTCTTCTTTAGCCATACTCATGCTGACATCTACACCTCTTTGAAGTGAAAGCTCATCTAAGGCACGAGTAATAGCGAGTCTTCTTTGATGAGACACACCTCGATGATGTATATAAGCACTACCAACAGCACCAATTTTACCATCTTGGTTTGGTTTCATAACCCAAGAGGGACGCTCATATTTTGATTTTGGTTCAGGTTGAGAGCAACCTGAAAAAACCAAAAGTAAAAACGCAATAGAAACTACAAATAGTTTCATTAGTCAGTTGGGAACTCTTTATCAAGACTCTCTAAAGCATTCTTAGACTGAAACTGTTGCCATAAAGCTTGATCATTTTTAAAACTTGTTTTCACAGCTTTCTTAACCTCACCATTTACAGTTGATTCAGGAACTGTAACTAAAAGATATAACGCACCCGATGGAGCTTGCCAAGAATCTACAGCTTTTGAGCCCTCTAGGTTGATTTTTGCAACCTGCTTAGAAACAGCAGTCGTTACTTGGTCAACTGTTTCAGCATCACCATCACCTGTTGTACGAGTGAAAGTCTCAACCTTATCTTTTACCTGAGATTTAATCTGCTGTGCCAAATCCGAACGACCATTTGCAGTAGCAACTCTTCTCATATGACCCATACCTGCAGCACTTTTTTTAGCTATACCAACACCAGCATACGCACCCTCAGCAAAAGGATTACATGTCCATTTTGGAGCTAATACATTCTCTTGTTTACAACGAAAATCTGCTTCTGGCTTAGGTGCAGCACCACCACATCCAGAAATTGTTGCAGCTATTAAACCTGCTAATGCTATTGATGAAATTGTTTTGATCATTAAGATCTCCTTTTATTAGTTAAAAGCATTATACTCTCATCAATCTTAAAAAATATTTATTACTATTATATGCTTCAAATACTAGCAAAATTTACAAACCTATAAAGTCATAGAAACCGAGCTTCTTTATTTTTCCATTGAGATGTATAGCGGACTGATCTTTAGCCTCTTTATGACTTTTTCTTGATTTACCAATAAAAGTGTGTTGCCTAAAAGATATTCTCTTTTTATTCATATCATAAGTGCTTAACTTTATAAGAGTGCTTGATTTCATAAAACTATACTCTTGGGAATCAGTTGTAACAGATTTAACAATCAACTTTAAAGAGTCTTTAGAGCTTGGTGTTTTGCTAATTTTTAAACCCTCTTTTTTTATAGCTCGCTTTATATATTTTGCAAAAACCTTTGAATTTCCATCGCTAAGTAGATAAAAACTCAAGCGCTTTTTTAAATCATTATACTCATCATTCATCTTTTTTAGAAAAGCAAACTCTTTGGTTACTCTATATGTTGTAAGTGTAGTTTTTTTCAGCTGTGTATATGTAGCTAAGATTGGATACTCTTGCAACAATCTATTTAAGCCTGAAAATCGTTTAATTGCTATCTCATTTTGAAGCGATTCATATTTTTTCACAACTGCTTCAAACTTTGGATTTGAAATATCTTCAATTTTTTCAAAGAAGCTCTTTTTTTCCATTTTTATAAGGACTAAAAAACGGCCTTTAAAATTTGTGGATTTATCTATTTGTATATCTCTGAGTGGCAATGATTTTATAAACTTAGTATTTTCTTTCAAAATTTTACTTACATTTATTTTACTTATTGTTCCTAGTGGATGGAGCGGTTTTGCAAATTCTGCATCCAACTTAGTGATTAATTGATTACGCAAAGATGAAATCGCCTTATTTTTAGCTTTTTTTAAAGTCTCACCCGAGCCTGTTGCATAAAAAAATTGGTAATCTTGCGGTGGGGATGTGTACCAAAGTGGTTTAGTTTCTGGTTTTGGTGCGGAACATCCAGCAAAAATTGCCATAACTATTGCTATAAAAACAAACCTATAAACCTTACTCATATACATTTTCATCCTTTTGAATAGAATTGTTTTCTTCTATATATATCGACTGTGATGGAAAGGCAAACGATGCACCATTTTGCTCAACTATTCTCATAAACTCAAGGTAAATTCTTTCTCGAACAGCCATAAATTCACCCCACTTTACTGTTTTTGTAAAGAAGTAACAAAACACATCTAATGAGCTATCATTAAATTCACTAAAATATACATAGATAGTTTGAGGATGGATATCTTCATCATTGTGCAATAGCTCCCTAATATCTTTTAGTATATTTTGCATCTGCGTTGATGTAGTAGAGTATGTTAAGCCTAGAGTCATTTTAATTCTTCTTCTATCCATCTTAGACCAGTTTAGTATAGCACTATCTGCAAGGTTTCCATTAGGGACAGATACAAGTGCTTGAGCAAAGGTTCTCACTCTTGTTGAACGCATCCCTATATCTTCTATGGTTCCCTCAACATCTGGTGTTTTTATCCAATCACCAACCTTAAAAGGGGAATCTGTAAAAATCATTATAGAACCAAATAGATGTCTTGCTGTATCTTTTGCAGCAAGAGCTACTGCCATACCAGCTAAACCAAGTGAAGCAAGAAGCCCTCTTATATCGTAACCCCATGTTTGAAGAAGCAAAATAAAGATAATAACAATCGTTATAATTTTAAAGAGCCTCACTCCAAATTTCACAAGAGTATCTTTTAAATCTACAACATTATCTTGATCGTACTTATATGTATAAAAGTTATGTAAAAATTCCAAAAAGAGTATAATAATCCACGCGACTATAAGATAATTTAAAGAGCCGTTTAAATCATACACAATCTTATCTATGGCTTGAGAAAATTCCAATACACCATAAGAAGCATTAAACCCTATAAGTAGAATTTTCCATTTTATAGGTTCATTGAAAATTTTGAAAAATTTTACACCTAATGGATTTTCAAATTTTTCTGAAATTGTCTTTAAGATGTATTCTAAAAATTTTATCAGTTGCTTTCTTAGAAGGTAAATTATCAAAAAAACTATAAATGCTGACATCCAGTCAACTAACTGATTTGAAAATATTTTAAAACTCAAAATGCCTTGAATATCTTCTGGTATATCAAATATATTTTTTATATATTGACTTATTAGTTTGTAAAACTCATTGATTAAATTTTCTATCATTGTTTATCCATTTGTAAATTCATGAATTTTAGCTCTAAAAGCTTTAAATAATCCTTGATATGTATAATTGTACCTATGAAATATTATGCGTATGAAAATTTTAAAAAAGACACAAATAGATTACTCCATGAACTTAGAGAGTTTCAACCAGAAGTTATACTAGGTATAGCAAGGGGTGGGCTAACACTTTGTCATGCAATCGCTGAGGGCTTAAATGTGAGAGCGGTTCAAACTATTAGAACTGAACTCTATGATAATACTTGCAAAAGAGATGCCGTAAGTATTTTTGGAGAGTGTGATTTTAATTTTATTACAAAGGTTTTAGTGGTAGATGATATAGCTGATAGTGGAGAAACACTCGATGCCGTTATGAGACACCTAGAAAATAAGTATAGAACAATAGAATTTAGATCTGCTACACTTTTTTACAAAAAAACATCTATCTATAAACCAAATTACTGGATAAATGAAGCAGATGGGTGGATAGACTTTTTTTGGGAGCGTGATTTTTGATTTAGCACTTATAATATTATTTTATATGTTATAATCATACTTTTAAAATAAAGGTGCAATTAGAGATGAGTACAAGACAAAAAGTTACACTGATTTTATTAGGATTATTCCTTACATTTTTTGTTGCCATGATTATTATTATTACAACAAACTTTAGAGACTTTGGTATCAAAAGTGCAGAAAAACGCGCATTACTTACTGCTGAGATTGTCAAAGGCGGACTTACGGCACACATGGTTAACGGCATGATGGATAAACGCTCTTACTTTCTTGAACAAATTGAAAGTATTGAAAATATTGATGCTTTATGGGTTGCTCGCTCACCAATAGTAATTAAACAGTTTGGCGAGGGTATGAATAATGAAATTGCTCGTGATGAGATAGATAAACAGGTACTCAAATCTGGACAAACCTTACGAGAGATGACAGAAACAGCCACTAAGAGTACTATGCGTATGACAATTCCTTTTGTCGCTTCAGCCTTTGGCACACCAAACTGCCTTAATTGCCATGATGCTAAAGAGGGTGAAGTTTTAGGTGCCGTTAGTATGATTATAGATGTTAGTGATGTTCGTGGCAGCAGCTTTCATACAGTGCTTTACATCGCTATGTTTGCTATTATTATCATGTTTTTTATTTTGCTTGTTGTCAATAAATTTATGAAACCTTATATTAGTATTTTTTACTCCATCAAAGAGGTGATGACGGCGGCATATGAAGGAAACTATTCCAAAAGAGTTATGGGAGGGAGTCTCAGTGAAAGTAAAGCCGTTGCAGATATGCTCAACTCTTTATTAGAAAAGCTGCAAAAAGTTTTCCAAGAGATTGATAAAAAAGTGTATATTTTCCTTCGTAATAAAAACAAAGCGCATAGCTATGATCCACTCGTAAATATCAACAATACTATTGACCAACTCTCAGAGATTTACAAATTTAAACAAACTATTGAGCATGATCAAGAGTTGGAAGATATTTATGAGAGATTGGCATATGTTTTTAAAAATAAATTTGCGATTGAAGATTTTACCATAATTGAATCTGACAAAGTGAGTGGGGCTAAAACTGTTGTCTATACAACAAATGGCTGCCATTGTACAGTGGAAAAAGGGGAGTGTCGTGCTGATCGCATAAATCTGATAGTTGACTCAACAATTTTTGATAACACCTGCGATCAAATTAATGAACCAGATACGCAATATCTATGTATTCCATATACAATTTCAAGTGAGCTAAACCTTGTTATCTCTATAGTAACAAAAACTCCACAAGAGAGCCAAAGAATTAGAGATTTAGTTGGAATTATTGAGGACTATGTAGCGACTGCTCAACCAACAATAGTAAGTAAAAAATTGATGCAAATCCTTAATAAAATGGCTAGAGTTGATCAATTAACTGGTATGTATAACCGTAAATATCTTGATGAGTTTGCAGAAACAGCTATCCCTCAAGCACTGAGAACTGGAACTCCATACGGAATTTTAATGATTGATATTGATTTCTTTAAAATGATAAATGATACTTATGGTCACGATGTTGGTGATGAAGCTATCCGTATCATATCTAGAGTTATCAAAGACTCCATTCGCAAGTCTGATGTTGCTATCCGTTTTGGTGGTGAAGAGTTTATTGTTTTACTTCATAACTGTGACAAAGAGTTTATAAAGACTATCGCTGAAAAAATTCGTACAACTTTTGCAAAAGAGGTTATATCAGCAGGTTCAGAATCATTTAGCAAAACTCTAAGTGTTGGAACGGTCATGTTCCCTGAGGATAGCGAGAGTATTTGGAAATGTATTAAGTATGCAGATATGTCACTCTACTATGCAAAAGAGCATGGACGAAATCAAGTGGTTTGTTATGACCCAAGTATCATCAAAAACCCATCTTCACAAAATGAGTTTTAAACTAAGTTTGTCATTCCGGGCTCGACCCGGAATCTACTTCTTTATTATCAAGTTTTAGTCTAGCCCCATCTTCGCAGGATTTAAGATATTATTTGGATCAAAAGCCATCTTAATCGACTTAAACAGATTCATCTCCTCTTCACTAAATGCCATATGCATATAGGGTGCTTTTGCGAGACCTATGCCATGCTCACCAGAGAGAGTTCCACCTAAATCAATGGTAGCTTGAAAAACCTCCTCTATTGCCTGATAAGCGATTTTTATCTGCTCAGGATCACTGCCATCTACCATTACATTTGTGTGAACATTACCATCACCTGTATGACCAAAACAAGGGATATTTATTTGATATTTATCTGCAATAGCATAGAACTTTTCTAAAAGTTCTGGTAAAACAGCACGGGGAACTGTTACATCCTCATTGAGCTTTTTACTTCCATATACACTTAATGCTGGAGAAGCATTACGACGAGCAAACCAAATATCCGCTGCTTCTTTGTCATCTTTTGCAATTTTGAACTCTTGGCACCCATTTTCACGAAATACTTTCTCAATTTGAGCGAGTTGAAAATTTAAATCCTCTTCCAAATTTCCATCAACATCCGTCACCAAAAGTGCTCCAGCATCCACAGGGAGTCCTTTGTTAAAAGTTTGCTCTACCGCACGGATAGTCAAGTTATCTAGGAACTCCATTGCCACAGGTGTAATTCCACTCGCCATTGTTTTATACACTGCTTCCATTGCATCATTGACACTATCAAAAATCCCCATAGCAGTTTTTGTTAACTTCGGTTTTGGGATAAGTCTTAATGTAATCTCACTTAAGACTGCCAATGTTCCCTCAGACGCAATTAAAATACCACTAATGTTATATCCTGCAACATCTTTGATTGTTCTTTTTCCAGCTTTTATAATGTCACCATTTGCTAAAACAGCACGAGTAGCCATCACATAATCTTTTGTAATTCCATATTTCGCTGCACGCATACCACCAGCATTTTCACTAACATTGCCACCTAAAGTTGAATACTCTTGAGAAGCTGGATCTGGTGGATAAAAAAGTCCTATCTCCTCTACTGCCCTTTGCAGATCCATATTTATAACACCTGGCTGAACTATAGCTACCATATTTTTAACATCTATCTCTAAGATTTTATTCATATGTTTTTCCATTGCCAAAACTATACCGCCCGAACTAGGCAATGCTCCACCAGTAAAACCACTACCAGCTCCACGAGGAACTATAACTATCTTATGTTCGTTACAATATTTTAAAATCTCACTAATATCATTTTCATCTCTTGGAAATATGACAGCATCGGGTTCAAAATGCTCTCTTGTTGCATCATAAGAATACGCTATCAAATGTGCTTTGTCACTATAAATATTTTCATCGCCAACTATAGATGTAAAATGTTGTATATGTTTTGTATCTATCATTTTTTATCTCCTATCTCAAAATTATCTATCAAATCACTAATGTTTTCATCACTATTTTTTACAATTTGGTAAAGTTTTTCATTTTTTTTGTTCGCCTCAACTAAAAGTTTATAATAATGAGGCTCATACTCTGTAAGTCTATCACTACCCTCTCCCCACCAGTTAGCTTCTATCTCTTGAAGTCTTGTATAAAAAGGGAGCGTAACTGTTTTTTGCTCCAATGGTGCTTTTGTAATATTTAATATCCCAAAACTTTTACAATCAAGGGTAAACAGATTTTGATTTAAATATATAAAAAGTATGCCAACTGATGTTGTGTCACATATATCTTGAAAATCACTACGAAGTGGTGTTGGATGTCCACTATAAGAAAGAGTAGTAGCAAATATATCTGGATGTATCCATTGTAAATCTTGTGTACTTTTTGTTATACGATGATAAATCTCTTCACTTGGTGCAATCAACAAAGCCCTTGTGTAACCAAAAGCCAAAATCACACTATCACCAACTTCAGGCTTCCATTTTCCCTTTGGAAGAGCATCATTTTCTAGTAATTTATAATCACTACTTTTTAGTACTGCTTTTTTTGTATCTGCATCAAAACTGCTAACAACTACACTTGCAACTATGCTACCGTGGTTCTTATCTAACATTTTATATGCAAAACCGCTCATACCCACATCTATTTTGTCTATCTGTATTGTTAATGTTTCATTATCATCCACACTTAAGATTGGTGTTTTTATAACTGATGCAAAAACACCACTAACAAATAATAATACTAAAAATAACTGTTTCATTCATCTTCTTCTTTTAATTTTTATAAAGCGATTATAGCAAACAAACCTCAGACTAAGCCAAATTTTGTTAAGGTTTTAACATTTTTTATTTAGGGCTATATTTGTGATACGATTTTTCATACTTTTTTTACTGACCTACTCTATACTTTTTAGTGCAGAAGTTGAAAATTTTCGATGGAAAAATGGTGAAAGCTACCTTATGTTTTTAGAAAAACAGAACCTTCCCGCTAAAAGTTTATACTACAACCTTGATAAAGATGACCAGCGACTTACAGAAGAGATGAGAGCAGGTGTTCATTGCCAAATTTTAAAAGGTTCAGACGGCAAAATTGAGCAAGTTTTACTGCCACTTAATGATGAGCTACAGATTCATATATTGCAAGATAAAGATAGCTACAAATTTGAGGCTATCCCTATCATCAGCACAACAAAAACAGAAGCATTCACAATAAAGATAAACCACTCTCCTCATTACGACATACTCAAAGCCACTGGTTCAAAAAAGATAGCACAAATTTTTGTAGCTGGATTTAAAAACTCGCTCAACTTCAAAAGAGATTTACAAAAAGGTGACACGCTAGTGATGATTTATGAGCAAAAATATCGTCTTGGTGAGCCTTTTTCAATGCCTATCTTAAAAGTTGCTATGATAGAGATGAGAAAGAAAAAACACTTTATCTATCTAAATACCGATGATAGATACTATGATGAAAAAGGTCATGAAGTTGAGGGGTTTTTACTTGCTCGTCCTGTAAGGGGTGCTAGAATCTCATCCTATTTTACAAAACGCCGTTTTCATCCAGTTTTAAAAAAATGGAAAGCACACCTTGGGATAGACTATGCTGCTAGGAGAGGGACACCTATTGTCGCTGCTGGAAGTGGAAGAGTAATCTATGCAGCAACACTAGGAAGCTACGGAAAGCTAGTTAAAATTCGCCATGCTGATGGATATGAAACAAGATATGCCCATATGAAATCATTTCGCAGAGGGATAAAAAAAGGGAAGTATGTTAAAAAAGGTCAAACCATAGGATATGTTGGAAGTACAGGTCGATCAACTGGTCCACATCTACATTTTGAACTACGAAAAAGAGGTCGTGCTATCAATCCTCTCAGAGTTGTGCAGGTTACAACAAAAAAACTCAAAGGCAAAGAGAGAAAAGCTTTTATGAAACTTCGTGATAACTATAACCAAAGTATAGAGCTTCATCTAGCAAACAATACACCCTATAAAAAACTTCCCCCCATGGAAAAAGTGTGTTATATCTACATGCCTAAAGCACAAAAAAATTCTTGAATCACAAAAGCCTCATTAACCAAACTCTATAGGATCCATATCAATCTCAGCTAAATCAACCTTTGTTTGAGCTATAGCTTGCAGTAGGTATGTACTCTTATCTGAACGGAGTAAAATCTCAAACCTATACTTATTTGCTATCCTCTCAACAGCACACTTTCCAAATCCAACTATCTCTATAGTAGAGATTTTAGATAAATTTTCTTGCATTTTATGCATTTGCTCTTTTGCTTTTAAACCATTTTTATGTGCAAATAAAACACGACATAACTTTTTATATGGAGGATATAACTCTTGACGGTAAATCTTTTCCTCTTGTAAAAATTCTTCATAGTTATCTACATAAGCACTAAAAAAGTCCTCATTAAAACTCTGCACTAAAACTTTTGCATTTTTCTTTCTACCACTTCTTCCTGCTACTTGGATGAGAGATGAGAGTGCTTTTTCTCTTGCTCTATAATCACTCATATTTAACATATTGTCCATACCTAAAACAACCGCTAAGGTAACACCATGATAATCATGCCCCTTACTTAACATCTGAGTTCCTACAAGTATATCTGTCTCGTGATCGTTAAATCTCTTTAATGCTTTTTTCAACTTGTTTGATGTGGTGATAACATCACGGTCAAACTGCTCTACTTTAGCCTCACTAAACTCTTCACCTATATTTTTTACAGCCTCAGCAGTTCCAAGTCTTGAACTTGTAAGATTGCCACTCCCACACTCACAACATACTTGAGGAATAGCCTGTGTGTAGTTACAGTAGTGACACTTCAAAGCACGAGAGTTTTGATGGATACTCATCCCGATGGAGCAAAAAACACACTCATAAGTGTGTCCACAATCTTGACATATAAGATACTTAAAGTTTGCACGAGTTGGGATGAAAACTATGGATTGTTCTTTGTTTAGTAAAGTATTTTTAAGATTTTGCAAAATCATAGGACTCAGCATTTCAGATGAACGCTCATAAATAAACTCTTTGTTGGAGTTAAAATAGCCACCTTTTAATCTCACATGAGGAAACTTGACATAAGAGTTTAGCGAGGGTGTAGCACTTCCTAAAACTACATGAACATCATAAAGTTTTCCCATATAGATTGCAATATCTCTAGCATTATAACGAGGTCTTGAAGATGATTTATAACTATCATCATGCTCTTCATCCACAACAATAAGTCCTAAATCTTTTATGGGTAAAAACAAAGCCGAACGGGGACCTGCTATGATGTGAGCAGAGCCATCATAGATTTTTTGTAGTGCTTTTTTCTTTTGAAGTGGTGTTAGTTTTGAGTGCCACATCACAACTGCCTCACCAAAATGGTGTTGGAGTCTTTGTCCCATTTGAGGAGTTAGTGAAATCTCAGGCATTAAAAATATAGAGCGTTTTTTTTCCTCTATCATCTGCTCAAAATACTTCATATATATCTCTGTTTTTCCACTTCCTGTATCGCCAAAGAGGAGTGAGGTTTTGTGTTGTTTAAAAAATTCTAACGCTTTTTCTTGTTTTGCTGAGAGTGTTAAGCTAGATTCCAAATCAAGTTTGGAATGACGAGTGGAGTTACTGTCATCAGATGCGCAAACTTTCTCATTCGATGCGCTAACTTTCTCATTCGATGCGCTAACTTCGTCATTCCAGGCTTGACCTGGAATCTCATCAGCACTTTCGTTCTCAAAAGCCACCATCAACCCCAATGCCTCACCTAAAGAGCAAACATAATAAGTCGCTATAAACTTAGCTAACTTCACCTGTTTAGATGAGTATAAAAAATCTGATACTTCTAAAATAGGACTAGTTTTAAAACTGGGTTCCTCGGATGTGCAAATCAGCACTCCCTTTACCTTTTTGTTTCTCAAAACTACTTCTACTACAGTGCCTGTTTTAATATCTTTCTCAAAGTGGTAAGTAAGGGGTGTTAAAGGGGAGGAGAGGATACTCAATTTATAAAAAAACAAAAGAGCCCTTTAGTATATTAATAAATAAGTTTTTTACAAGTATCACCAAAAT
This sequence comes from Sulfurimonas sp., assembly GCA_026988315.1. Lineage (GTDB taxonomy): Bacteria > Campylobacterota > Campylobacteria > Campylobacterales > Sulfurimonadaceae > Sulfurimonas. The sequence continues at coordinate 68,404 of JALSLJ010000076.1, forward strand.
CTGTATCTGAGACATCACATGTAAAGATTCCGCTTGTATCGTTGTATGTAAAAGTGACGGCTATATCATCAGCGGTGTATGTGTATGTTTTGTAGCCTGTGTCACTTGCAGCCCAACCAGGAGAACCACTAGATGCTGCTTTTATGCCGTACATCAAAAGAGTTCTTGTCCCATCACCTGTAAAAAGGATGTTGCCATTATCGCTTAGTTTTGGTATAAAAGTATTGACACCTTTTATGAGTTGTGTTTGCCTCTCACTCACTATAGCAGAGCGGATAGTGGCAACATCCGCATGACCTTTAGATATATCTGCCATATTTTTAGTAGAGGCAAATTTTGGAACGGCTATAGCCGCTAGTATTCCTAAAACAACTATAACAAAAATGAGTTCAATCACAGTAAAAGCTTTTTTCAATTAAAATCCTTTAGTGTAAGTGAGTTGTCGAAGAGTTGTTGTTTTATATATGTATTCCACCTCAGGAGAGGTGGAACGAGAAAAAGAGTTATTGTAATATTACATTTTCTCCATCATCTAAGAAAAACGAAGGTGCCCCCGTTAGACCACCATCTATACAACCAATGTTATAAGTCGTTGCACCAACAGTTGCAGAAGCTATAGTACCTGTATTAGCTGCTATTGGCGTTGCATTTGCGGCACATTTACTCAAATCAGGATCAGCTGTCAATTCACTTAGAGAATCTATTTGAAGCAGTAAAGCAGAACTCAAAGTTGTAACTGAACCATTAGTAGTTCCGGAAATTGATTCAGACCATAACGCAGGTCCTACGGTACGATTAAGCGTTCCAACATACGACTTCAATTTACCTTCATGTGCTTGATCAGCAACACCAATAAACTTAGGCAACGCAACCGCTGCCAAAATACCTAAAATAACGATAACAAAGATCAATTCGATCATAGTAAAACCAGCTCTTTTCATAAGAGACTCCTTGAGTTTATAAATTTTTACAATGGGCTACTCTAGTAACCTTAACATGTATTATGGAGTAGTTTATCTAATTTTATGCTTAAACTCTTCATTTAAATCTTTTTTAACACATTAATATCAACTTTTATAATCATTTATAAAGATGGAACTAAACTTGCTTATAATCACGAAAGAAAAGGAGTAGTCATGATTCAAACATCTCGTTCTGGTGCTTTAGTATCAGATGCACTTGATTATAGAGCGGCTCGTCAAGATATGATAGCCTCTAACATTGCAAATGCAGACACCCCTTTTTATAAACCTAGAGATATAAGCTTTGAAGATACACTCAGAGAAAAAAGAGCTGAGATATACTCTAGTAAAAGTAATGAGCTCAAACTAGCTCAAACAAATGGAGCACATATATCTGCAAATGATGAAAAAAGTGCATCTAAAGCTACAACATTTTTTAGAGATGGGCATATGGCAAGAAATGATGGCAATAGTGTAGATATAGATGTAGAAACAACAGAGATGAGTAAAAACTCCATCATGTTTAATGCTTTAGTGAGTGCAAACAAAAAACATGGAGCTATCTTTAAGAGCGTTATAGAAGCTTCACAAAAGGTTAGTTAATTATGAGTAATTTTATGAGCAGTTTTGACATATCAGGTTATGGTTTATCAGCACAGAGAGTTCGTGTTAACACCATCTCAAGTAACATAGCAAACGCACAAACAACTAGAACTACAGAGGGTGGACCATACAGAAGACAAGAGGTTGTTTTTAAAGCCATAGACTTTAACCAACAGTTTAACAATGCCCTCCAAGGCATGACAAATAGTGCAAAATATGAGGACCCATTAAGTGAGGGTGATTTTGGTAAAAGGGTAAATCCTGCTATAATGAGCGTAGTAATTGACAAAATATCACGCGATGACAGAGAACCAAAGATGAAGTTTGAGCCAGATCATCCAGATGCAGATGCAAATGGTTATGTTGCGTACCCAAATATTAATCCTGTTATCGAAATGGCCGATTTAGTAGAAGCAACTCGCTCTTACCAAGCAAATGTAGCTGCTTTTGAGAGTGCAAAAAACATGGCAAACAGTGCTATTTCACTGTTGCAATAAAAGAGAGTAATAATGAGTGAATTTGGAAAAATAGATGCTATATCAACTCCATCGACAGCCCAACTCCTAAAGCAAAAAGGGAGTGTAGAAAAAACTGCTGGGGGAGAACAATTTGCTAATCATCTAAAATCTGCACTTAATGAAATAAATGAGATTCAAGTAGATGGCGATAAAGCGGTTGCTGATTTGGCAACTGGACAGGTAAAAGACCTACATCAAGCCGCACTTGCCATTGGCAAAGCTGAAACCAACATGAAACTTATGCTTGAGATAAGAAACAAAGCTCTTAGTGCCTATAAAGAGTTAGGAAGAACGCAACTATAAAAAAGAGTTTATGACAATCACCTAATAACCTTCTAACAATTTACATGATATAATCCGCTTAAAAAAAGCGTTCATGACAAATCCTAATAAAAGCAAAAAAATATTTCTTCTTTATACCCTGCTCTCTGTAGGCTTTTTAATATTTTTAAGTGTAATGCTTTTGACTGCAGTAAAATCAAGAAACCTTCCATCTTTATATGCAAAAAAAAGTTCAAAGGCTGAACGGGGGAATATTATCAGTGCAGATGGTTTTCATCTTGCTACTACAAAAAAACTCTATAAAGCCGTTGTCAACACCCTTTATATTGATCCTCAAAAGAGGGAACTTTTTATAGAGCTTTTTAGCATCTACTCTGGTATCTCCTCTAATGAAGTCAAGAAAAAACTTGATAAAAAAGAGGGTGTGATAGTTCTAAGCTACCATATCACTGAAAAAAGAGCTCAGTACTTAAAAAAATTGGCTTATGAATTGAGACGATACAAGGTTTTTATCGAGAGAGTAAACCCCCGTACAGGGCTTAGAACACTTCATGGCTTAAGTGTTTTAGAGAGTGGTGAGAGTAGAGAATACCCTTATGGAAATCTACTAACCCCGATCATTGGCTACACACATAAAGTGGAAGAAGAGGGCTACACTCGTGTTCAAGGTATCAAAGGTTTAGAAAAACGATTTGATAGTGAACTTCAAGCCAGACAAGATGGAAGCTCTCAAGGTCCACGGGATGTAAACAGATATATCATACTCAATAAAAATAGCTTCACAAAACCAAAAATGAATGGTCTGGATGTAAAGATTACTATCCCTATAAGTCTCCAGATACGGATAGAAAAAATGCTCGATACCATGAAAAAAGAGATAAGAGCAAAAGAGATTATGATAGCTATAATGGAATCAAAAACTGGAAAAGTTATCACTATGGCCAGTTCAAACCGCTACCTGCCAAAAGCGATAAAAAAAAGTGATTATCCATCTCTTAATAGTGGGATGATTGAGTATAGTTTTGAACCTGGAAGTGTTATAAAGACTATCACTTTTGCTCTCCTTTTAGATAAGGGCCTTATAAATCCCTACGATTTAGTCAATGGGCATAACGGCAGATTTAAAATAGGCAAAAAAATCATCACAGATGAACATCCATTTGATTGGATTAGTGCTGAAAATGCCATAGTGCACTCTTCTAACATCGCCCTAGCACAACTAGCACAAAAACTTACAGGACACCAATTTAATGAGGGGCTCAAAAGCTTTGGATTTACTGAAAAATCTACACATGATTTAGTGTATGAAAAAAAAGGCTCTATCCCAAGCACGAGAAGACTTAACAATGAGATATATAAGGCGACTGCCTCTTATGGCTATGGGATGCACGCCAACCTTATGCAAATAATGCGTGCATATACAGCATTTAACAACAATGGAAAAATGGTCTATCCTTGGTTAGTAAGTGCTCTTGTAGATGAATTTAACCAAGAGATAAAACTTCCCCAACAGGAGCAGATACAAGTTATAAAAAGTGCAACTGCCCAAAGAGTTAAAAAAATCTTAATAAAAACAGTAAATAAGGGAACAGGTGTGAAAGCCAAAACAGAAGGGCTTATCATTGGTGGCAAGACAGGAACTGCTCATATGGTTGAAAAAGGGCGATATGTAAGAAAATACAACACTGCTTTTATAGGTTTTGTAAACGATAAAACCGCACACTATACAATGGGGGTGGTAGTAATTGAGCCAAAAAAGAGCCAGTTTGCTTCCCTTACATCTGTACCAGTCTTTAAAAAAGCTGTAGATATTATGGTTGAGGAGGGATACTTACAACCAGATGTTGTCAAGTAGTCTTGTTGTCCCAACTTTCACTTCCACTAAAACAACTGTGTTTTTAATAATAACTTCGTCTATAGGCTCAAAATCACGATTTAGTATCTCAACATAAGCTATTTCAAGTGGACTTAAACACTTTCTCATCGCTTTTTTTATCTCTGTGGATGATAAAATATTTTGACTTATCATCTTGTGAGCTAAATGAAGTGAGGTTGATATTTTGAGGGCTTCTTTTCTTTCATCTGCATCCAGATAAACATTTCTGCTACTTAGAGCTAAACCATCACTCTCCCTTACAGTATCGACAGCTATAATTGCAACACTCATAAACATCTGCTTCACCATCAGGCTTATAAGATTGAGTTGTTGCGCATCTTTTTTTCCAAAATATGCCTTTGTTGGGTTTACAATATTTAAGAGTTTCATCACAACAGTTAAAACACCATCAAAATGAGCTGGTCTGCTGGTTCCCTCTAAAACATATCCTCTTACTTTTGGTGCAAGTAAACTCACCTCATCATCACAATAAATATCTTTTTTATGTGGGAAAAACAAAACATCTACCTCGCTCATCTCACATATCTTCTTATCTGCTTCATCTTTTGATGGGTACCTATCTAAATCCTCACCTTTTAAAAACTGTGTAGGATTTACAAAGATAGAGACTACTATTAACTCATTCTCTTCTCTTGCTTTTCTTATAAGGGATATATGCCCCTCATGCAGTGCGCCCATAGTTGGTATAAAACCAATGGTTTCTTTTTTGTTTTTTAAATAGTTTTTTAATTCAATAGGGTTTGATATAATCTTCATTTTAAGTCACTTTTATATATAATCGCGTAATTATACACTATATTTTAACGGAGGCGAGGCTTTAAGCACCCCTCCAGAGATAGGACAACATGGATAACTACGAATATACAGAACTTTTAAAAAGTATTAGTATCAAGATGGATAACATCACGGGCGTTGTTCAGCCAGATAAAATAAGATTGAGACTCCAAGATATAGAAAAATTAGAAAATAATCAAGATTTTTGGAACGATGCTACAAATGCCGCAAAAATACAAAAAGAGAAAACACAACTACAAAGAAAACTTGATAAATATGCGGTAGCCAAAGATGCTGTAATGGATGCAAGTGAACTTTATGAAATGGCAAAAGAGGAAAACGATGAGGAGTCATTAGTAGCTCTTTATGAGGAAGCTCCAGCCTTAGAGGAACTAATCCGAAACATGGAGGTGGAAGTGCTTCTCAGTGGAGAGAGTGATGCAAATAACGCAATACTTTCCATACATCCAGGTGCAGGTGGAACAGAATCTCAAGACTGGGCAGAGATGCTTCTTAGAATGTATAAAAGATTTGCAGAGAGGCAAGGCTTTAAGGTTGAAGTACTTGATTATCAAGCTGGTGATGAAGCTGGGATAAAAGATGTTTCCATACTTGTTAAAGGTGAAAATGCTTATGGATACTTAAAAGTTGAAAATGGGATCCACCGACTTGTTCGCATAAGCCCTTTTGACTCAAATGCAAAACGACACACCTCTTTTTCTTCTGTAATGGTTTCACCTGAGATTGATGATGACATAAACATAGCTGTTGAAGATAAGGATATACGCATAGATACATATAGAGCAAGTGGAGCGGGTGGACAACATGTTAATAAAACTGAATCGGCTATAAGAATTACCCATATTGCGACAAATGTAATTGTGCAATGCCAAAATGATAGAAGCCAGCATAAAAATAAAGCTACAGCGATGAAGATGTTAAAATCTCGTCTCTATGAGTTAGAGCTTGAAGCCAAAAAAGCAGAACAAGACGGAATAGAAAAAAGTGAAATAGGTTGGGGTCATCAGATTCGTTCATATGTTATGCAACCATACCAGCAAGTGAAAGACACTCGCTCAAATGAGGCGTATTCAAATGTTTCTGGAATCTTAGATGGTGATATTAGTAAAATGATAGAGGGTGTACTTATTTCTCAAAATAAATAGACTTTCTTGAATAAGCTTAAAAATTAGATTCTGAATCAAGTTCAGAATGACGAAAGTTTAAGTTTGTCGTCATTCCGTGCTTGACACGGAATCTAGGTTTCTTTTTTTATAAAACTATACCCTAAAAATCCTATCCCTAAAATCATAGCAAGTATAGTTAAATACTCCATCTGTTTTTTTTGAGCACTTTTGAACTCACTAAAGAGTGGCTTATCGTTTGCATGTGTGACTTTACTAGATGTTGCACTTCCACCCGCTACACTGGCTTCCATTCTAGCAACATTTGCAGCTGCTAGTTCATCTCTTGTAAAACCCTCTTTTGGAGTGCTCCAAAAATGGATAACAAAACCAACAAGTAGCATCAAGCCACCTAAGGTTCTTAAAATAATTTTCTGATATTTTTTAAATATTTCTGCCATAAACTAAGCTACTTTTTTAATTTTTTAAAAATTATACTTCATACAAATGAAGTATAAGCTTATGGATTAAAACTTTGCAGTTAAATTAGTATAAATATATCTTCCAGGTTCATTCATAAGCATAATATCCGAAGTATTTCCCGTAATTAAAGTAAGATCTGTGTAAGTGTTATTGACAGCATATGTCGTATCAAGTAAATTATTTACCCCTAAAGTAAAGTCAAAGTTTTTGTTGATCTCATGTTTTACTTTTAAATTTATAACACTCCATGCATCAAGTTCTTGCTCACCATTATCACTATCTATATCAGTCCATTTAGCTGAATACTGAGTCTCTAAAGTAGCAATACTATTGTTCATATACTCATAATTAACAGCTATATTTGCACGAAACGGAGCCATATCTGCTAAGTCTGTATCAGTCTGTCCAGCCATTGCTTTATCTTTTTGCCCTTTTTTATATGAGGCACCTGCATCTATAACTAACTCATCACTTGCATACAAAGAGGCACTTAGTTCAGCACCATAAATAGTTGCATCAATATTGACAAACTTACTTGATGCGAGAGAATTATTGTAATATATATAGTCACTTAACATTGAATAAAAACCCTTTACTTTAAAGTTCATATTTTCACTACTCAACTCATATCCTAAATCTAACTCTTGATTTGTAGTTTGATCTAAATTTTGGGTACCAACTATAGTGCCGTTAGAACTAACAAAGTAAAGCTCTCTTGCATCAGGAACACGAGAAGCTTGACCAACGCCTATAAAAACTCTATTTTCATTACTTAAATCATATGATGTAAATAGATTCATATTTAGGGCTGTATAGTCATTAGATGATAAGGTGGCATGCGTAATCTCTGTAGAATCGTATCTCAGTCCCATACTAAAACTAAGTGCATTATATCTTTTATCCAATTTTGTAAAGATGGCTACATTTGTTGTTAGTGCATCATCAATACTTTTTGAATTTCCTGCTGCTAAAGGTAACCCTGTTGTTGTATTATAATATTTACCATCCCAAGTTCTCTCACTTGAATCTAGTCCTACTAAAAGTTTATAGCTATCTATATCAAATTTATTTTTTAGTTTGATTCCTTGCATACTTGTAGTTAAATGATTTGTATTATCCATTGCAGGCATATTTGACGACATTCTATACTTTGTAGCCATTGGATGATCAACATCTGAATAATAATATTGTAAGTTTATGTTTTCTACTAGCTCACTAATATCTTTTATATTGTACTCAACACTATAGATATTAGAGTCATCATACAAAGCATCCATTTTAGAATTTCCATAAAGAATATCATCACTTCTGTTTGCTGTGTAACTCAAACGCACCTCTTGATTATTTCCAAGATTGATAAACATTTTTGCCATTAAACTTTTTTTCTCGTATGCCTTCATATCTGCATATTCTGCTTTATATTTAGTACCTGCTACAGCTGGATAAGTTGTTGCATATGCATCTATCTGTTGTGCAATAGTATTGCCATCTCCATCCTCATACTGATCACTACTCTCACTTGAAGCACTCACTAACATGCGCACAGTGTCGTTACCACCACTCACCGTTGCTCCATACTTGATGTAGTTAAAACTGCCATAACCAAGATTTACTTCTGCGTATAAATCTTTAGTTGGTCTCTTAGTTTTAATACTCAAACCTCCACTCAAAACTCCAAAATTTTCTACATCATAAGGACCCTCAGTAATTATAATCTCATCAATCTGATTTGCCAATATATGAGAAACTGGTGGATCCATTCTATTTACACAGGCACCACAAACCTTTGTTCCATCCACTTCAACCGAGATGTTATCTCTTTTTTGACCACGGATGTAGATATCATTTGCAATACCACTACGGCGATTCATATCAATACTAGGAACACTAGCGCTTATAGCTTGCGCTAAATCTGCTGAAACTTGAGCATTTTCACTAACTTGCGTTATGGTTGTTGATTCTACATTTATCGGTGCCAATTCAATCTCTGAAGCATATAAAGATGCAATAGCGATTAAAGATAGAGGAATTATTTTGTTCATATTATTACCTTTATAAACATTTTACATACATATTATAAGATTTATGTTAAATAAGTGTTAAATTTGCTAAAATTCCACTATGAATGCGATAGAAAAAATAAAAAGAGTAATTTTGATAATTTTAGGCTTTAGTTTGTCTGCATATCTAATCTATGGTGGTGCAACTATTTTAAATCAAGAAGAGAATAATCAAACACAAACTAAATAAAATCAAGGCTTAAAATGATAATTTATGAAGATGCAGATATATATATCGAGACAGAAAAAAGTGAAATACCTTGGCTTAAAATCTTTACAAAAGAAGTCTATATTGAGTTAAGTGATGTGCCTAAAAATTTACGCGTTAAACTTTGGGATGTTTATGAGATACTTGAGATAGAGATGATTAGCTATTATAAACCAAAAAAAATAAATATGGCTTCATTTGCAAACATGCTTCCAAGGGTTCACATCCATGTAATGGCAAGGTTTGAAGAAGATAGCTATTTTCCAAATCCTATGTGGGGAGAAAAGTTAAGAGAGTCAAAACTAAACTTACCAAATGAAAATTTATTTTTTGAAAAAGTAAAAAAAGCTTTAAAAGCTAAATAGAGTCAGTAATTTTCATCATTAAAATTCTCAGTTTTGTTCTAGTTCAAGGCGGAGTTTTATTTTATTGAGGAGCTTACTATAGTAAGTGACGAAAGAAAATCAAAGTCCAACGAAGAAATTGGACAAAAATGTTATTTTAATGGTGAAAATGGGACTAGAGCGCTTCCCCATGTTAACCCTCCGCCAAAAGCATCTAAAAGCATCAATTCACCACTTTTCAAAGTTCCCTGCTCATAAATATCATTAATAGCCATAGGAATTGATGCGCCAGAAGTGTTTCCGTATTTTGCAACTGTTAAAACGACTTGCTCCTCTCTAAGTTTAAGAGCATCTCCAACAGCTTTTATAATTCTATAGTTTGCTTGATGCGGAACAAAATGTTTTATCGCTTCACTATCAATTTCGTTCTCTTTTAAAATCTCAACAACATCTTTTGTAAGTGTACGAACTGCAACTTTAAAAGTTTCGTTTCCCTTCATCTGCATAAAACAACTCGAAGCCTCTTGATCCAATGAATCATGAGCAGAGCCACTTCCACCATTTGGAGTCATAAGTAAATCAGCATACTCTCCATCAGCGCCTGTATGGATGTCGATAATAGCTTCATCCTTATTTTGTGTAGCACTAATTACTGCAGCACCTGCACCATCACCAAAAAGGATACAAGTACCTCGATCTGTATAATCAGTTATCGCAGATAATTTTTCAGCTCCAACAATAAGAACATTTTTTTTCATTCCAGATTCTATAAAAGCTTTTGCAATTGAAAGGATGTACACAAAACCTGTACAAGCAGCAGATATATCGAAAGCTGTTACATTGCCGAGACCTAATTTTGTCGAGATAATTGTTGCAGTGGATGGCATACAAAAATAATCAGGCGAGATTGTTGCACAAACAACCATGTCGATATCTTCTTTACTTACTCCGCTTCTTTGTATTGCAAGTTGGGCAGCTTTTACACCCATATCACTTGTTGTTTCATTCTCTGCCGCAATATGACGCTCTTTAATACCTGTTCTTTTCGTAATCCATTCATCAGTTGTATCAACCAATTTTGACAAATCTTCATTTGTTAGAATTTTTTTCGGAGCATAAGCACCTATTGAACGAAAAGCAGCGTAAGCCATTATATTTCCTTTTGATTATACTCTTGTAGTTTTTCCAGTATATGCTCGTTAACACCAGTATCTACATAACTGATAGCTTGATAGATTGCATTTTCTATAGCTTTTGCATTACTTTTTCCATGACTTACAATTGCACAACCTTTTATACCGATAAGAGGTGCTCCACCAACTTCAGCATAATCTATCTCTTTTTTAAGAAGTTTAAAAACTTTTCTCATTAAAAGTGCTCCTGTAATGGCAACAGGTGATTTTCTAATATAATCTTTTATAAAATAACTAATTGTTGAAGCAACACCTTCGCTTGTTTTAAGAACTAAGTTGCCTATAAAACCATCACAAGTGATAACATCACATGAGCCGTTAAAGATATCTCCACCCTCAACATTTCCAATAAATCCCTCATAGTTTTTCAACAATCTATGTGCTTCTTTAGTTACTTCATTGCCTTTAGAGTCCTCTTCACCATTTGCTAAAAGACCGATGCTAGGATTATTGTAACCCATAACATTCTCAGCATAGCACCCTCCCATAATAGCAAATTGCACTAAGTGTTCAGGTTTAGAATCAACATTGGCACCAACATCTAAAACAACTGAGCGACGACCCTTTACTGTAGGCATAAAAGTTATAAGTGCTGGGCGAGAGATACCCTTAAGACGACCAAGCCTAAGAGTAGCAAGAGTCATAGTAGCACCACTGTGTCCAGCAGATACAACACCGTCCGCCTCACCATTTTTTACTAAATCAATAGCTTTATAAATAGTGCTCTCTTTTCTTTTAATAGCATCAGTTGCAGCATCATTCATCGATATGACATCATCAGCTTCAACAATTAAAATCTTATCTCTGTAACTTTTTGGTAACAGAGGTAAAATTTCTGATTTTTTTCCTATTAAGATAGGTGTGAAAAGCTTTTTCTTCAATGCTAGAACACAACCTTTAACAATCGGCTCAGGACCAAAGTCCCCGCCCATTGCATCAACAGCGATTCTCACCATCGACTATTTATACTCACCAGTAGTAGGGTTAATGTGATGTGGAAGTTTATAAGTTCCATCTTTATCTTTAACTGGACGAGCTAAAGAGATTTTATAATGAGTTCTTCTTTTCGCTGAACGCGAATGGGAAACTCGTCTTTTAGGTACTGCCATAATCTATATCCTTTGTTTTTATTTGTAAATTTATTTACAATTTTTGCAACTGTGATAGTCACTTTTAATGAGCTCAATTTCAGAGTTTAAAAGCTCATCTATATTTGCTTGTGAATCAAATGACTCTACAACATCTATCTCTAGGTTGCCGTCATCTTCATAAATACCGTCAGAGATAAACAGTTCTATCTCCTCATCAACTGGTAATTTAAACTCATCACCGCACTGGATACACTGAGCATCAGTTAAACCAGTTAACTTTGCTTTGAGCAAAATTAATTTGCCTGCATGATACTGTAAATAACCTTTAAAAGTTATTTCTTTAGATTTTACTTCAAAATCTAACGGTGTATTGTTGATTTTTCTAAGAGTTACTTTCATAAACTACTTAAGAGATTTCTCTCTCTGAGAAAAAGAATGCAATTTCAATAGCTGCATTTTCAACTGAATCACTTCCATGAACAGCATTAGCATCTATATTTTCAGCGAAATCAGCACGAATTGTACCAGCTTCTGCCTCTTTAGGATTTGTTGCACCCATTAAATCACGGTTAATTTGCATAGCATTTTCACCCTCTAAAACTGATACAACAACAGGACCACTAATCATGAAGTCAACTAAGTCATTGAAAAAAGGTCTCTCTGCATGAACTGCATAAAATGCTTCTGCATCAGCACGAGAAAGTTGAATCTTTCTAGTTGCTGCAACTTTAAGTCCATTGCTCTCAAAACGATCTAAAATTTTACCAATAACACCCTTTGCTACAGCGTCTGGTTTTATGATTGATAGTGTACGTTCCATCAAATCTCCTATATTAAATATAAAATTAAAGTGGAATTGTATCTAAAAAAAGATAGTTTTTTCTTTAAAATTGAATAATTTGTGGATATTGTACAAAATGATAAGGGATTACAGTTAAGGATAAAGAGGGGTAAAGCACCATAAACAGTGCTTTACATTTGTTGAAATACTACTCTACGATTGGTTCTTTATTTGCGCGTTGCTCATCAGTAATATCATCACGATGTGATGGACTCTCACCAACTACATCCCAAACAATACAACCCTCAGTTGGACATGAAGTAGCACACGCTGGCTCATCATGATGATCAACACACTCTACACATTTGTCAGGGTAAACATAATAAATCTCTTCACCTGTTGGATTATCATCCTCATCTACAATTGCTTCAACTGGACACTCATCTATACATGCACCACAGTTGATACAAGTATCATTAATATATACTGCCATTTCATTCTCCTAAATTTAATAAGATAACTATAACAGAAGATTTTTAAAGGTAGCTAAAATATGTTTTGTTCTGAGGTAATTCTAAAGAAAAGTTACACTTTTTCAAGTGTTCAAATGAAGAACTTTTACGACGCATATAATTGTCGCAAAAGTCTCAAGTAAATTAAAGAGCTAAATAATTTTTAATATCTTCTACTCTATCTGTTTTCTCCCAAGTGAAAGTATCTTCTTCTCTTCCAAAGTGTCCATAAGCTGCTGTTTTTCTATAGATTGGACGGAGTAAATCAAGAGAATCAATAATACCCTTAGGGGAAAGATCAAAAAGCTCTTTTATACATGCTTCAATTTTTTCCTCTTCAATCTTACCTGTACCATGAGTATCAACCATTATAGATGTTGGTTGCACTACGCCGATTGCATATGAGATTTGTATAGTTGCCTTATCGCATGCACCAGATGCTACTAAGTTTTTAGCAACATGACGAGCAGCATAAGCAGCACTCCTGTCAACTTTAGTAGGGTCTTTTCCAGAAAATGCACCACCACCATGAGGGCAACTTCCACCGTATGTGTCAACAATAATTTTTCTACCAGTAAGTCCCGCATCACCTTGAGGACCACCAATAACAAATTTTCCAGTAGGATTAATATGTAAGATAACATCTTCACCCATCAATTCTGCAGGGATAACTTTGTTTATCACCTCATTTATCATATCTTCATGAATCTTCTCTTGAGAAACTTCAGGGGCATGTTGCGTAGAGATAACAACAGTCTCGACTGAAACTGGCTTATCATTGACATATTTTACACTTATTTGTGCTTTTCCATCAGGACGAAGATAAGGAACTATCCCCTCTTTGCGAACCTCTGCAAGTCTGTGAGTTAAGCGATGTGCTAAGTGTATCGGAAGAGGCATAAGTACCTCTGTTTCACGACAAGCGTAACCAAACATTAAACCTTGATCACCTGCACCTATCTCACCGCCCTTTTGGTCAACACCTTGATTGATGTCCGGAGACTGCTCACCAATACCATTTAAAACTGCCGCTGCTCTATGGTCAAAACCATAGGTTGCATCTGTATAACCAATCTCTTGGATAACTTTTCTAGCAATCTCTTGCATTGGGGCATAAGCCGTTGTCTTCAGTTCACCTGCAATTACACAAAAACCATTTGATACTAATGTTTCACACGCTACGCGTGCATTAGGATCATGCTCAATAATATAATCCAAAATTGCATCACTGATTTGATCTGCCATCTTATCAGGGTGCCCTTCTGTTACAGACTCTGAAGTAAATATATACTCTTTTGTCATCGATTTTCCTTATTGAAGTACAGAGTCTAGCTCCGTAAATCGATGAAAGTATATCTTATTTTTTCTAATGTTTCTTGAATTGAATTATTTTGATAAATTATAAAAGTAGTTTGTAGCTTCTACATAACCATCAACACTACCGCAATCAAAACGCTTTCCTTCATATTTGTACCCAATTACCATCCCTTTTTTTGCTAAAGTCAATAGTGCGTCAGTGATTTGAATCTCCCCATTTTTACCTGGCTTTGTATCTTTAATGATGTCGAAAATATCTGGCGTCAAGATGTAGCGACCAATAATTGCAAGATTCGATGGTGCCTTATCATTATCTGGTTTTTCTACCATATCATCAACCATAAATATGTTTTTTTCTATCTCTCTACCTGAAATAACACCATATTTATGCACATCTTTTTTAGGAACCTCCATAATAGCAACTATACTACATTTATATTTTTTATAAAGTTTTACCATTTGAGTTAAAACACCATCGCCCTTAGTGTTCACACATAAATCATCTGCTAAGATAACTGCAAAGGGATCACTCTCACCTACTAAAGATTTTCCTTTATAGATAGCATCCCCTAAACCTTTCATCTCATTTTGACGAGTATAGGTGAAGGTACAAGTTGCAATGAGTTTACGAATCTCTTTGAGCATATCCTCTTTTGAAGTATCTTTTATTTGATGCTCTAGCTCATAAGAGATATCAAAATGGTCTGTAATAGCACGCTTACCACGCCCAGTAATTGTTGCCATAATACTACAACCAGCTTCAGCCGCCTCTTCCACTCCATACTGGATAAGTGGCTTGGTTAAAATAGGCAACATCTCTTTTGGCATTGCTTTAGTAGCTGGTAAGAAGCGAGTTCCATATCCCGCTGCTGGAAATAGACATTTTGTAATCATATTTTTTCCTTTATATAAATAATAGATGTGATTGTATCGTTTGTAATATTATGTATTGCTAAGAGTTAAATATAAATGATTACATTATCAATACAATAAAAGATAAAATTTTTCTTTAAGTATATTTACTTGCTAGTAAAATCAGAAGTTTATTAATTTAATTTAGATAAAATTCCAACATTAAAATAATAAGGATATATAATATGTTAGTAACAAACAAAGCTCCAGATTTTACAGCAACAACAGTTTTAGGTGACGGTTCAATCGTTGAAGATTTTAAATTATCAGAAAACATGGGTGAAAAAGGTACAGTTTTATTTTTCTATCCACTAGATTTTACTTTCGTATGTCCTTCAGAACTTATCGCTTTTGATCATAGACTACAAGAGTTTAAAGATCGTGGTGTTGAAGTTATCGGTTGTTCTGTAGATAGCCAATTTTCTCACTTTGCTTGGAGAGAGACTCCAATTAACAATGGTGGGATCGGAAGAGTTGGTTACCCACTAGTAGCTGACCTTACAAAACAAATATCTAAAGATTATGATGTACTTTTTGGTGAGGCTGTAGCATTGCGTGGTTCATTTCTAATCGATGCAAAAGGGATAGTTCGTCACGCTGTTATCAATGACTTACCACTTGGAAGAAACATTGATGAGATGTTAAGAATGGTAGATACAATGCAGTTTACTGATGAGCATGGTGAAGTTTGTCCTGCTGGTTGGGTAAAAGGTGACGAGGGTATGAAAGCTACAACTGAAGGTGTTGCTGAATACCTTGGCAAACATGAGGGTGATTTATAAGCACTTTTTTAACTCTCACCTCATGTGAGAGTTAGATCACTAGCTAAGTCCTGAATCAAAAATAACACCATTCCAACTTACACACTTTTTTGATTTTTACACCAAAAAGTTCCATTCTATGATTTTTATATGAAGTATAAGAATTAAACTGCTATCATAATTAAAATTATTTTAACGGATTACTATGAAAACTACACTCCTTATATTTTTACTTTCGATGTCACTAATAGCTTCTCAAGCACAAACTCCAGAGAGTTCAAATGCAGCAGAAATTCCAAAATATATGGTTGATGCTAAAACTTTTAGTATGATTGATTCTACACAAGCTTTTTATGTCATAGGTGGGAATAAATATGGCATTATGACAAAAAGAATCGCTTTTGCAAAAAAGGAAGATGCTCAAGAGTATGCTAAGATTAATGGTGGCGAAATTGTAGATTACAAAGCATTTATTGAGAGTCTTAAGAAAGCTGAATAGTTTACTTTTTTCATCCCAACCAAAATCTATAATTATTGTGTAAGCTGTGGCAGTGCAAAACAGTTCTTGTATCTAAATTTTCTTTATCTGCTCTACTGAGCAACTTTATCCATCTTCACAAATTCTAAAGCCTTGTAATTTACAAATACTATCTCATGCCATTGACCTCTTGGTGCTATAAGGTTTAAGCGTTTGGGATTGGAACTTCTTGAGAGTGCCACATAAAACTGAGAGGGTGCAAAAATCTCATTTGTCTCAATAATCAAATCGATTATACTCATCCCCTGTGATTTATGGATGGTGATAGCAAAAGCGAGCTTTATGGGAAATTGATAGACACTAAAAATATTTTCCTCTAGCATCTCTTTTTTTCCATCAACCGTTTTTTCTTTCCATGTAGCTTTACTCTGAGCAACAGCTTCAAGTTTTACAACTTTTTCATCACCCTTTTGCACATATACATAGTTATTGTCAATATTTACAACAACCCCGCGCTCCCCGTTAAAATAGTTCCAAGAATTTCTAGTAAAAAGAACAGGTGCACCTATTTTTAACTCTAAATCTTTTTCTATTCTTGAGTCATTCATAAAACGCTCTACTTCAACATCTTTGACATTTTTTAGATGTTTTACTACCTGCGCCTTTTTACAAAAGAGTTCTGCATCTATAAATGAGAGCTGATTTTTATTGTGTCTCGAAGCTGACACATTTTTACCAAACAAAAATGTAAACTGACTTAAATCTTGCGGGAGGGCTTTTATATATTCGTTGAGATTGTTATGTACATCTTCATCAACATAACCGTATCTGACATTATGTAGAAGTTTTATAAACGCTTCATCATCGGTTCTGTATATGTGAGTTAGTTCTATTTGAAAAAAATCAAACTCCTTCCAACTTTCAGACTCAAAAGCAAATCGTACCTCACCATAACCTCTTACAACTGGTGGAAGCTGTAAAAAATCACCAACAACAAGTAAAGTACCTTTAAAATCGGCTTGAGATAGCCTGAGTTTTATCATATCTAACAAGGTGTCACTCACCATAGAAATCTCATCAATTACTATCAAATCCATACCGTGTATAAGTCTTTTTATCTTCTTTTTAATCTCTAGCTTACCATTTAACTCTAAATCTTTTAGATCACTTGCTATCCCTAAATCTAAAAAGCTATGAAGAGTTTGACCATTGATGAGTGTTGCAGCCATCCCAGTTGAAGCAAGTTTTGCCACTTTTTTAGCATCTTGTTCAAAGTGTTTGATAACCTCTCTAGTGATTGTAGTTTTTCCAACACCAGCACCACCAGTTAAAAAAACATTTGTTTTATTATTTAATTTATCTATTGTTACACTTAGAAATTCCATGAGTGAATAATATCTATTATCACTATAAATACAGATAAATTAGAGTAAAATAAGCTATGAATAGAATTTTAATTATTGAAGATAACAAAACACTCGCAAAGCTTATAGCCAAAAAGATATATGCTGCACTCAACTTTGAAGTTGATCTAGCATACAGCTTCTCTGAAGCTAAACTATTTTTAAAAAGATACACCTATTTTGTAACTCTACTTGACTTAAATCTCCCAGATGCTCCAAATGGAGAGGTGGTGGATTATGCTCTTGAAAAAAATAATCATGTCATAGTTCTTAGCGGAAATATAGATAAAAACTTTAGAAAAAGTATGCTCAAAAAAAACATCATAGACTATGTAAACAAAAGCGGTGTTAACGATATAAACTACATTATTCAATCACTCAAAAGACTCAAAAAAAATCAAGCCCATACGGTTCTCGTTGTTGATGATTCTATGGTTCTGAGAAAACAGCTCAAAGGGATGTTAGAAAACCTTTTTTACCAGGTGATTACTGTGGCTCACGGGGAAGAAGCACTTGGGATGCTTGCAACTCGTTCAGATATAAGCCTTGTTATAACAGACTACAATATGCCCGTTATAGATGGTCTTGAACTAACCCGTGAGATTAGAAAAACATACAATAAAAATGAACTTAGCATCATAGCTCTCTCCTCAAACGAAGATGATGAGATAACCGCTATGTTTTTAAAAAGTGGTGCAAATGACTACATCAAAAAGCCTTTTTCAAAAGAGGAGTTTTCATGTCGCATCAATAACACTATAGAAGCCTTAGAAAATATCCATATCATCACCAACCATTCAAATCGTGACTTTTTAACAGGTCTTTATAACAAACGATACTTTTATGAAGATATGAATAACTATTTTTTAGAGGCAACTCAAAATGGGGAAAGTTTCGCAATAGCAATGATAAATATAGATAATTTCAAAAAAATTAATGATAAATATGGTCACGATTCTGGCGACAAGGTTATCGTCAATCTCTCAGAAATTCTTAGATCCAATACAAATCAAAATGATATAGTTGCAAGATTTAGAGGTGACGAGTTTTATATAGTGCTCAAAAATATTAGCAATGAAAACGCTATGAATGTTTTTGAGAGATTAAGAAAAGAGATAGCAAAATCAATAACAATAAGTGAAAAAGGGGAAGAGATACACTTCACCATATCCATAGGTGTGTGCATAAACCACGAAGATACACTCGATGACAGTATGAACCACGCAGATATGATGCTCTTCAAAGCAAAACAAAACGGAAGAAATCTGGTTGCCTTTGAATAAGTAAAAAAAATTACACTCAAAAAAAAGAGCGCTTCTTTGATATAATAATTATATCAAAGAATTTTGCAACTCACTATTTTAATTCTCATTTTAGCTTCAAAAGGGAGTTTTTTTGGCATTTTAGCCCTTAATTTCTCACTCTGCTAAGATGATAAGCTCTCCAAAAGGGGGAGCAGCCTCTTTTGGAGTTATCCATTTCACATCATAGTCTGGATATTTACTTGGAAACTTTCCCTCCATATCTGTAAAATACAGAAGTAACTTAGTATCTCTTAATTCATTTTCTATAAAATCAAAAACAGGTCTAAAGTCTGTTCCACCTAAACCTTTCACATCAACCGCTAAAATATCTCCGCTATAAAAAACTTTATGTAAATGGATTCTATCATCGCAAACAAGTAGGTCAATTTGATAGTTTTGTATAGTTGTCATTAAAAAGTTTATTTCACTTAAAAATTTATTTAACAACTCTGCATCAACCGAACCTGAGCCATCAACCGCTATAACAATTTGAAATCGTTTACTGATACAAGAGGGAAGATAAAGCCCCATATGGAGAAACTTTTTATTGGGTGGCAAAAGAGTATAGTCATCTTTGTGAAATTTATCAATAGCTGCTTGCAATGCATCTCGCCAGTCAATTTTACCACATCTATCAATCTTAAAAAACCTCTCTAGCGAGTTTGGCAATTCACCTTTTTTCTTTTCAATCTCAAGTATGCTTTTACTAAACTCTTCAAATAACTGTTCTTGTAAAAGTGTATCTTGAGTTATTTGTTCTCTCTTTTGTTGATTTTCTTCTTTGGTGTCTGCATCATCGCTAGTATTACGCACATCATCTATATCATCAGCTTCATACTCTAGCTCATCGCGAAGGATGTCATGTTTAAGTTCAGCGTAAATCTCCTCAGCATACAAACCACAAAACCTTTTTGAGTAGTGTGCTTGCCAAGGTCTATCCATCCCATTCTCTACCAACATATCGTTTATCGCATAATCAGTTGCTAATTGCCAAAGCCACCCGCTTCTGTTGTTTTGTCTTGACTCATGAGCGAGGGAGGCATGCATCGCTCCATTGGCAAATACAAACTCCATCTCAGATAGTTCCAATTCATCAAAAAAATCAGGGCTGTATTCAAGTTTAACACCATCGCTTCTAAAAGATTGAATCTCATCATTTACAACAAGCTCAAGTTTTGAAGCGATGGTTCCAAAATAGGGGTAGTCAACTAAAAGCTTTGCTTTTGCTTGTGAGATTTTTCTGGATAGTTCCACTCTATTTACCCTAAAAGGTAAGCAAACTTTTTAACCCACTCTTTAAAAACAGGTGAATGTTCCATACCTACGCCATTTCTTTGTAAATCTTGCACTATCATAACAGCGAACTCACTCTTAAGCTCTAAAGTATAACTCAGTAAATTATCTAAATTTTGTGGGGTATTGCTTTTGAGTAAAGCACTGATAACTCCTACACTTAAAGCATATAAAACATCCACCTCATCAGAGTAATCACCCTCACCCGAAGATAAAATATTTTGTATATCTGGCAATCTACCCATCACCTTGGAAAAACTCAAAAATCCAACTGCAACCTCTCGCCCAATTGCACCAGAGAGTGCATCTAAAAGAAGTGCTTCACTCATGCCACTACGCAAAATACTATCAACATATTCCCAACTTCTCGGTGTTGCAAAACTCTTCACATCGCTCTTTGCATCAAAAGTAAAAAGATGCTCATTTTTATAAGCTATGTATGCAATTATCCTCTCATCAAGCTCTTTTTTATATGCCCAAAATCGCCAGTCATCTACATCCACTTCCATCTCAAAATGAACAAATCTATTTGCTAAAGGGGAAGGCATACGGTAAGTTACACCTCTGTCGCCATCTCTATTTCCAGCAGCAATTATCGCCCAACCATCTGGAAGAATGTACTCTCCAACTTTTCTATCAAGGATAAGCTGATATGCAGAAGCTTGAACAGATGGGGGAGCTGCATTTAACTCATCAAGAAATAAAATCCCCTCACCATCACGAGGTAAAAATGCAGGAGGTGCCCAGAGTGCAGTGTGGGATTCTTTATCATAAAAAGGGATCCCTTTTAAATCTGTCGGATCCATAAGGGCGAGTCGTAAATCTATAAAGCCTATCTCCTTAGAATCAGCTATCTGCTTCACTATAGATGATTTTCCAATACCGGGTGCACCCCAAAGAAAAGTTGGCACTTTTTGCTCAACTAAAGATGTTATGGTTGCTGTAAGATTTGATGCCTTCATATATTTTCCTTTTGTTGTGTCGAAATACTCTAAACTAACCAACCGATATTTTCACTTTGAATGTGTTTACCAAATGCTGGATTCTCTTTTACATAGCGTTCAAAACGGCTATCTAGTTGCAATTGATATAAAATATCAATAGGTGTACTCTCATTTTTAGCGAGATTTTTTAAAATCTTTTCATCTGATAGTTGATATAACTCCTCTATAATATCTCTTGGTGTTGCTATATTTGCACTGAGGGATAAAAAGTTTTTTTTATCTTGATATGCTTTTATTAAAATCTCTTGAGAACAAGCACTGTTTTCATAAAGAAGTTTATTGATAGCATCACTATCGAGTTCCAATAAAGATTCAAACATATCTTCACTCAAATTCTTGTTTGCACTAAGAGCGAAATGTATCTCATTATCATCTAATAAGAAAAGTTTTTTTTGCATAGATTCATCTAAAGTTTCATTTGAAGCTAAAATAGAGTTATACTTATATAATGTTGCAAAAATCTCATCATCAAGCTTTATATTTCTAGCTATAATTTGTGCAAATTTTTTATTTTTTATTAATTCTTGAACTATAGATTTCTCAAGATTAGAATTATATGCGATTGCCTCTTTTACATTTTCATCATCTTCTTTTAAAAACTTTTTTAAAACTTTTTGAGAGATATTTTCGTGTGTTACTAAAGCTTTTACAATTTTAAAATGGTTTTTTATGGGTTCAAGGCTAGCAATAGCTTCCAAAAGCTTTAGATCCTTTGTTTGTAAAACAAGATGATACAATCCAGTAGTAGCATACTGAACATTGTGGTTACGCTCTATATTTTCATAAAAACGCCCTATAAGTGCGGCTGTTACATCACGGTTCTCGTCATTATCAAAAAAGTCCTCACCACCCCATGAGTACATTTTTAAAAGTCTTAAAAATAACTCATCACTTACCATGCTGTTTTTCAAAAAATCTATTAATCTATCTTTATCATGAGAAAGTTTTAAACTCATAAGAAGAGTATCTGCATCTATAAACCTAACCAACTCTTTCTCTAAAACATCTATAGATATAGCACCTATTTTTTGCTTTTCATAAAGTTCATCACTCATATTTTGCTCATAAGGGGTCATCATCTTTCCATCAACAACTAAGACAACATCAGCACTGTACTCTTGCAGCACAGATATTTTATGATATTTCATCTGGGCATCAAACTCATTCGCACTAAATGCACGGCTTTTTCCAAACAAAAGTATAGCTTTATTTTTTATGGTCTCTAAATTCATAGCAAAATTATACCTCTATATTTTAAATTATAATCCCTTTAGTTATAATGTAACAATTATTTTAAGGAAACTACAAAATGAGAGAAACTTTTAAGATAGTATGTGTGCTAATTTTTATTAACTTTTTTATTGTTGGGTGTATTGATAAAAATGCTACTGCAACAAATGAAGTGATAGAGGGTGAGTGTAGCTTAAATGCAGACTATATAATTAATACTGAGCCCATAAGACTTTATAGTGATAATCTTGACGCTCCAACTATTATACTACTACATGGGAAAAATGGTTCCCCATTGAGTAGTGATATATATAGCTTAGCAGATGATTTTAAATTTGATGGCTATAATGTAATCATGCCCTATATGGCTTGGTCTAGCACTCAATGGAGTGGAACTTTTTGTGATAGTATCTCCTATCTCAATTATCTCATACTAACTGAAAAAGCAAAAACAGATCAAGATGTAATACTTGCAGGGTATGACCTTGGAGCAACTGTAGCACTCTCATACGAAGCGATGTCAAATACGCTAAAAGCAGATACTCTTAATATCTTAGCACCCAG
Organism: Sulfurimonas sp.; assembly: GCA_026988315.1. Lineage (GTDB taxonomy): Bacteria > Campylobacterota > Campylobacteria > Campylobacterales > Sulfurimonadaceae > Sulfurimonas. Next base: position 91,502 of record JALSLJ010000076.1, read on the forward strand.
TCATTTTATCCATCAAGATAGTGCTTTAGCCAATGCTCATGCTGATAGTATAGCCCTAGCAAAAGAGATGGTGGAGAACAATCAAAGTGACGAGATAAAGACTTTTTACACTTACAATAATAATACTGCCGTAGCTATCACTACAACTCCTGAGATATACCTCTCTTTTCATGATATAGATGAGTTTCCAAATATAGAGGAGACAACACCACTAGTTTTCACATGGATGCTTTGGCTCGCTGGTCAAGATGATCCTCTTACAACATCTGCCATGAGCTATGGCATCGTAGATCTTATTCCATCTTATCAGACATACAAAGAAATTCCCGGAAATCATACAACTTTCTTAACTGATGTGTCTGATGAGTTTAACACCTGGTATAATGAGTATTAATCTAAGATAAAAAGCTTACTCCAATAAACAAAACAAATGCGATACATCCACTTATAAGAGCATAAGGGAGTTGAGTTCTTACATGCTCTATAACCTCACACTCTGCTGCCATTGAAGAGATTATGGTTGTATCTGAGATTGGTGAGCAATGATCACCAAAAACCCCACCAGATATTACAGCACCTATACACAAAGCGACATTAGCATCCATGCCTACTGCCATTGGGATAGCCACGGGAACCATTATGCTAAATGTTCCCCAACTCGTCCCCGTTGCAAATGCCATAAGTGAACTTAGTAAAAATATAACACTTGCCAAAAGATAGACACTTAAACTCTCACTCGCCAATGATGCCAAATAAAGTCCTGTTTTTAAATCACTAGTAACACTGCCTATAGAAAAAGCAAACAAAAGTATCAACGCTATAGGGATAAATTTTTTAGCTCCACTTAAAGCTGTAGAGCTCCACAGAGATATAGACATATTTTTTGTTCCAACATAGTAAAGAAACATAATAAACAGAGTTAGCAACATTGTATAAAAAACAGAACTTGAACCACTCCCCTTTAAAATATTTCCATCACCTGTAATATATAAAAATATAAATACAAAAACTACCATAAGTAAAATAGGCAAAAGCATATAGTACATACTTGCACTTTTTTCATCACTCTCTGACTCAGCACTAGAGATATGTTTTGCATCTTTCATAGCACCTATATCTATGCTGAAGTATATTGATAAAAATGTTACCACTAAAGCACTCATGGCATAAAAATTATAAAAAACTGCATCTATTAAGATGCTAATCGCGTCCCCCTCAATCATCCCTAAAGTCAACTGAGTAGTTATGAGACCAAGTAAAAGTGCTCCCCAGCCATTTAGAACGACAAGAGAACTGATTGGTGCGGATGTTGAGTCACATACAAAGGCTAACTTCGCACGAGAGACCCCATACTTGTCACAAAGCGGTTTACCCACTGCACCCGAGACTAAAGCGGTAATAGATGACTCTATAAAAATCACTACACCTATGATATAACTCAAAAAAAGTGCCGAACGCGCAGATGCTATCAACTCTTTTTTCTCTCCTATATAGTGAACAAAACCGCCTATACCGCCTGACTTTTCAATCAAAGCCATTATGCTCCCTACTAAAACAGCAAACCCTAAGGTTTTTAAAATCCAAGCTTTGGATAAAAGAGATGAAAAGAGTGTAAAAAGTGCTTCAAAAGAATCGATAAAATGAAAGTTATTTAAAACAAAAACTCCTAACAAAGTTCCGCTAAAAAGAGATAAAAGTACATTTTTACAATAGAGTGCTAAAACTATAGCCAATAGAGATGGAACTAAGGAGATCGCAGAGAGTTCTATGGCTAAAACTCTGTTGCAAGAAGGATTAAACCTAAACGACCAAACTTTTCTTTGTAGAGTTCACATTCCTTTTCATCAACCTCTTTAAATCCAAGTTTTTTATAAAAAAGCATACTCTCTAGTGAACCTATCTCGATAATTGTTTGAGCAATTCTATAACCTTTTAGCCTTGCACTTAAAAGACTTTTTTGCATTAAAGCTTTTAAGATGCCTACATCTTTAAAATCATCAATCTCTTCCATAAAGTCAAACATTAATGTTCTATTATTTTGCTCAAAGTTACATTCATTTAAAAATTCTAACTTCTTCTCAGGATCGATTGAATCATCCACTTCTTTTAGTGCATCAACAAAGGTTTGCCTATTGGAAAAACGAGGTTCATAACTACAAAGGGTGCCAACACTTCTCCCATCAACTTCTGCAATTAAAAAATTACTATAGTGGCAATGGTTTTTAGCCTTTGTTTGCGTCAATAGTTCTAAGGATTTTAAGATTCCCTCATCATCTCCTGCCTCAAACACTAAATCGAAAATACCATACTTTTTTCCAGCTCTTGAGCTCTGCAATATCATTTTAGCTAAAAAACTCACATCTTCTACAATCGCTTTTCTTATTTTAATATTCATAATACTTTATCCGTTTTATTAAACTTTTTCATATAATAGTAATAGTACCATACCTTATGATAAAAAGTTTCTTAATTATTGCAAGTTTGCAAATTATTTTATATAGTTCTGAGCAAATCATCTTAGTTGTGAGTGATAACTTCAACAGTTCCAAGGCATATTTAGAGTGCTATGAAGATGGTGAAAAAATCTTTGATACAAAAAAAGTAAACATCGGTACAAATGGTTTAGGTTGGGGTTTAGGAGAGGTGGAACTTACACAAAAAGCCTCCGAACCTTTCAAACGAGAGGGAGACAAAAAAGCACCTGCTGGTGTATTCAAGATTACATCTGTTTTTGGTTATGCAAAACAAGAAAATACAAATCTTCCGTATTTACACACTTCAAATTTAATTTGCGTGGATGATGTCGATTCTGATTTTTACAACCAAATTATTCCTATGCCAAAAAAACAACCAAAAAGTTTCGAGATTATGAGCAGAAAAGATCATCAGTACGAACTTGGCATAGTAGTTGGGCATAATCAAAATGGAGTTAAAAAGAGCGGCTCCTGTATTTTTATCCATGTCAAAAAATCAAAAAATGCCTCCACCGCTGGATGCACTGCTATGAGTTTAGAAGAGTTAGAAGAGATAGTTGCTTGGTTAGATACGAGCAAGAACCCCATTCTTATCCAAATTCCAAAGTCTTCATCGAAAGAGATTTTGAAACTGTACCCTGAACTTAAAAGCTCAAAATTATTGAACTAAACTTCCTCTTCTCTACTCATAGAGTCTTTTGCCTCTATCCCTAGAAGTAAAAGACCTGTTTTGAGTGAAAGGGCTACTACCATAAGTAGTTTAAGAAGTTTTACCTCATCCTCTGTACCTATAATTCTACAATCATAATAAAACTTATGCAGGGATGCTGCAAGTGCTTTTAGGTAATCCGGCAGTTTTTGAACCTGACGAGAGTTAAAAGCATCTTCGATTATTTCAGGGAGTAAAAGTGCGTCAAACAAAAGGACATCTGCATTTTCTCCTAAGTTTTTCAGAGGAGATTTCAAAATCTCCTCTTCACTTATATCGCTTTTAGAAAGAATTGTTTTGATTCTAGCGTGAGCATACTGGATGTAAAAAATTGGATTTGAGCTATCTTGCTTTTTGAACTCACTAATATCAAATTCTAAGGCAGTATCACTCTTTTTAGAGGCAAAAATGTATCTGAGTGCATCACTTCCAATCTCTTCAACTATATCACTCATAAGGATGACATTTCCTGCGCGCTTACTCATCTTATAGGGTTCACCATCTTTTAGTAAGCTCACCATCTGAGAGAGAAGAGTTTCTAATTTTTTAGAATCGTAACCTAAAAACTCTACCGCTGCATTGACACGAGGGATGTAACCATGGTGATCAGCACCCCATATGTTAATATAATGATCATAGCCACGCTCAAACTTTTGGTTGTGATAAACTATGTCTCCAGCTAGATATGTTGGGCGTTTATCTTCACGAACAACAACTCTATCTTTCTCGTCACCTTTAATCTCTGAGGCGATCCACATCTTCCCTTCGCTCTCATAAACACCCTCACCCATCTTTTGCATCACTCTATCCCAGTCACCATAAAGGGAAGATTCATTTACAAAAGTGTCAAAGTGGATATTAAGATCTGCTAAAGAGCTTATAATTATCTCCATAACGCCATCTTTTGCCCAAAGAGCTAGCTCTTTTTGACGAGATACATCACTAAGAATCTCTTTGCCAAATTTTTCTACAGCTTTTATAGAAAGCTCTCTTAGATACTCGCCTCTATAGTAGCTCTCTGGATATGTAACATCTTCATTCAGAATATTTGCACGACCCTCAAGCTGGATAGAAAGACCTAGTAAATCTATCTGATTCCCTGCATCATTTATATAATACTCAGCAGTGATATCATAACCCAAATGTCTCCCTAAACGGAGAAGTGTATCTCCATAAACGGCACCACGAGCATGACCAATATGGAGTGGTCCAGTAGGATTTGCGCTCACAAACTCTAAAAGAATTTTAGTATTTTTTTCTTGTTTGCCAAACTGCTGTGAATTTTCTAAAGCCCAATCAGCATACTCACTTAAAAAATTTTCACTCAAGCGAAAATTCAAATACCCTTTTACAGACTCAACACTGCTAAAATATTCATGATTGTCAAAGGAGGATGCCAACTCCTCTGCAATTATCATAGGAGATTTTCTAAGTTCTTTCGCTAAAGAAAAAGCGATAGGGGTAGCAAAATGACCGAAACTACGGTCACGAGGCTTCTCTAAAACAACTTCACGACCAAATTTTTCACCTAAAAGTGCTGATACTCGTTGTTTCAAGATTTAAGCTTGTGTAGTATTTTTTGGAGCTTGGGCAGATGCAGTAGTTTCATCACTGCCCTCTACTTTCTTTGGTGCATCTGTAGTTGCAGCTGTAGGGGTGTCATCTTCTTTCATTTCACTTTTAAAGTTTTTGATCCCTTTACCAATACCCTTTGCTAAATCTGGTATCTTTTTAGCACCAAACAATAAAACGATGATTCCAAAAATTATTAATAGTTCTGTTCCACTAGGCATTCCCATAGTCGCTATCCTTTATTTAAAATTAAGTTGTGTAGTATAACTACACTTTGCTGTAAATACTCTTATCGTAATAATAAGCATAGGCTTTATTGCTCTATATCTTCCCACTTTTGCACAAATTCATTAATTTTATCGGTTGGAATTTTTATCCTTGCTGTTTTTGCTATTTGCTTTAAAACATCTGCGGCCATCTCAAAATCATCATTTACTATGACAAAATCATACTCTGAAGTTCTTTGAATCTCTCTTTTAGCCATTTTTATTCTCTTTTGAATCACTTCTATAGAATCTGTTGAACGACTTAAAAGTCTTTTCTTTAATTCTGAAAGAGTTGGCGGAGTGATAAAAACAGATGTTGTAATATCTCCTAGTCTGTTATTGACCGCTGTGTTTCCTTGAACATCAATGTCAAAAATTACTAGTTTGCCCTTATTTAAAGCTTCTCTAACTGGCTTTAAAGATGTTCCGTAGTAATTTCCATGAACTAAAGCATATTCTAAAAAATTATTTTCCTCAATATCTTTAGCAAACTCTTCATTACTTACAAAATGATAATGCACACCCTCCTCTTCACCTTCTCTCATAGGACGAGTTGTAGTTGATATAGAAAAATAATAATCTCCAATATCATCTGCGATTTCATTAATCAAAGAGCTTTTTCCAGCACCACTAGGACCTGATAGCACTAATACAACTCCATTTTTTTCATACATCATTTCTCACCCAATGTTATGTTAATATTGATCTTCATCCCTTGTAATGATGCTGCTACATCTTCATTTGAGAGGGCTTGAAGTAGTTTTTTCAAGGCTTCTACACCTTCGTTGCCTGATGGTTTTTCACCTATATCAGCCTCTTGATTGAACTCTTGTGATCCAGCAGGATTTGGAGCTATATCATCAGTAGTATCAACCACTTCTTCTAATTCATCGCTAACTTCCTCGCCAATAGCTAGTTTTAAATCCCTACTTGTAAGTCCATCCATAGAATCAATCTCACTCGTAGCAATATCAATCAATGTTTCTTCATCTACTTCACTCTCTAGCTCTTCTTCACTTAATTCAGATACAGCACTCTGTATCTCTGCTTCAAGATCTTCGCCTTCTAAATCATGAAGGTCAAGCTCTTCATCTTCTCCATCAAGTGAAAGTTCTTCACTCTCATCCAATTCCTCAAGGTCAAGCTCTTCATCTTCTCCATCAAGTGAAAGTTCTTCACTCTCATCCAATTCCTCAAGGTCAAGCTCTTCATCTTCTCCATCAAGTGAAAGTTCTTC
>JALSLJ010000077.1 GCA_026988315.1 Sulfurimonas sp.
AGATGATGCACATAGATGTTTTATGGCGAGCACTCAATATATCGATCTTTTATCAAATATATCTAAGGAGATGCTCTCTAACTATGTTCAAAAAACAAATGCTATATATAAGAGCTCTATATTATACCTGTACATAATAGTTATCGCTTGCATCTTATCCTTTGTTGCCATTATTATACTCGCTTATTTGCTTGTGCGATTGGTAAAAAAAGAGGAAAAAAACACAGAAGAGTTGAGAATAGCTTCGTATGCTTTTGAATCTCATGAAGCTATGACAATAACTGATACGAATGGAGTTATTATAAAGGTAAATAGTGCATTTACAGATATAACTGGTTATACAGCCTCAGAGGTGATAGGTCAAAATCCACGAGTGCTAAAATCACAAAAACATAATGATGAATTTTTCAAAACTATGTGGGATAAACTTTTACAAGAGGGAAGATGGCAAGGGGAGATATATAATAAAAGAAAAAATGGTGAAATCTATCCAGAGATGTTGTCAATTACTGCTATTAAAGACGAGAATGATACAACGACGCATTATATAGGACAATTTTTAGATATATCTGAGATAAAAAAAGCAAAAGAGATAGCACAGTACCAAGCAAGTCACGATTTTTTAACATCGCTTTTAAATAGACGCTCATTAATTCTAAGACTCAACGAGGAGTTTATAAAGGCAAAAAGACACCATCTTGTTCATGCCTTTCTCTTTATAGATCTCGATAATTTTAAAAGTATAAATGACAACTATGGGCATAATGTTGGCGATAAACTTATCAAAGAAACTGCTAATCGTATCAAAACCATAACAAGACAAGAAGATATAATTTCAAGGATTAGTGGAGATGAATTTGGAATAATTCTTGTAAATATTGGAGAAAACGAAGCAGAAGCGGCAAAAGCTGTACAACAAGTTTGTAGAAAAATTTTAGATTCAATATCTCAAGAATACCAAATAGACGAACACAAGATAAATATGACACTAAGCATAGGGATAAAAATATTTCCAGATACTGAAAAAAATATTGAAGATATTATGATTCATGCTGATAAAGCGATGTATAAAGCCAAAAAAATGGGCAGAAATAAATTTGTATTTTTCAATACTGAGATTGAAAATGAATTAAAAGAGTTTACTCTTTTAGAAAAAGAGATAAAAGAATCTATACAAAATAAAAATTTTATATTTCATTATCAACCGAAGGTTGATGTACAAAATGGGAGCATTGTAGGTGCTGAATTACTAGTTAGATGGATCCATCCAGTAAAAGGTTTATTGTTCCCTGATTCATTTATTGATGTGTCTGAAGAGATTGGGGTAACACATCATTTCTCAACACTCGCTTTAGAAAATGGGTGTAAATTTATCAACAATAATAAAGATACATTTACGGGAACACTAGCTATAAACATCAGTTCACATGAGTTACTTCACCCAAAATTTGAAAGTAAAATAACATCAATTATATCTAAGCATAACACTGATCCAACAAGAATCGAACTTGAGATTACCGAATCCATGGTTATAGATAAATTTGATTTAGTTGTCAAAAAGATTACATATCTTCAAGAGTTTGGAGTTCAATTCTCTATTGATGACTTTGGAACAGGCTATTCTTCTATCACCTATCTGCAAAAACTACCAGTAAATACACTTAAAATAGATAGAGAGTTTTTAAATATTAGTGAACAATCCAATAAAGAGCTAGTAAAAATGATGGTAAACATTGCAAAAACATTCAAGATGCATATTGTAGCAGAGGGTGTTGAGACGAAAGAACATCTTGAATTTATAAAAAAGATTGGCATTGAATCCTATCAAGGATTTTTCTATTCTAAAGGTGTTGATGAGCAAAGCTTTAAAAAGCTACTACTCAATTAACCTGTATTATCTTTTGAGGCATTAAACCTTTATACTTTGGCATACTTTGCCCAATACTAGCATTTATATATGTTGGATCTGCAACAATAAACTTCTTTGACCCTTTTTGAACACTATCCCCTTCCATAGGAACATATAGTGCTGTTGCCATATGGTCTTTGTATTTTAAGCCAACAACACTAATGCCAAAAAGCTCCTTTATAAGATAGGAATAAAGCACCGCTCTATCTTCACAGTCTGATTTATCATAATAGAGTGTTTCCTCTGCAAACATAACTTTTTCGCGTCCAAATTGCTGGTCATCTCTCTGATACATAAAAGCATTTTGTACAAAATGCAAAACAAAGTTCATAGCATCGCTCGCTTGCTTTCCATCTACATATTTCTTAAGAGATGTTGCTATTGATTTGTATGTTCTGCTATCTACTGGTGCATTAAAGTATGTTTGATAATCTGCTTGAGGATATGAAGCCATAAAATCTATAAGATTTTGATTATATTTGTATGCAATATTATAACTTTTATTCAAATATTCAAATTTCAAGGTTTTACTTTTCATATCGGAACTAAGATTTGGAAGTGTTTTTATAGATAAATCCAATGGCTTATCAGCATCTGGATAATCATGTTTGTAAGTGTATAAGCTCCCTACACTCCCTTTATTATAATTTGAAACAACATAAAATTTCTTTTTAGAAAAACTATAATTTGGTGTTGAGTAGATCGTTTTCTTTGAGTAATGCATCAATACTATATGCTTATTAGCAAGTCCAACTTTGACATTAAATCCAAGCTTATTAAATAAAAACCAACTTAATAGTTTTGACTCATCTGGATTTGAAAAAACTGCATCTGAATACAATAAAACAAGTTGGTATATGCCCCAATCATTTAGATTCATAGCTTTACTCACACTTAGCAACTCTTGTACTAAATTTTCATATTCACTACTAGCAGCACCTTCAAAAAACGAAGATATCCCCTTTTGGTTTTGCGGAGTAAATTTTGCATTTTTTATCCCATCTGGCATATTAAAACCCAAAGCCGAACCATAGAAATTAAAAGTTATATCTTTTTTTGCTTCTTTAACTTTTTCGATTACTATTTGTTGTGGAGGTTTCACTTCTGTATGTTTTATCTCTTTTACTTTAATAGTAGTTTTTGGACCAACACTCTTAGTCTTTAGAGGTTTTGCTTTAGCTATCTCTTTTGGTTTAGGTTTTTCATATATCACTATCCCCTGTGCAGCTTTATACGCTTTAAACTCTTCTTTAAGATACTTATTAAAAGCATTATCTCTTTCGTCTTTAAACTGCTTAAATGATTCTGCTTGTTCTCTTTTAAAATCTTCAAAACTTCCAGCATCAAGTAAAGATATACAAAGTACTAAAAGTAAACTAAAACGGCCAAATAGCCTCAATGATTTTTGTTCCCCAACCTTGATTTGTTGCACGCTCAACATCCCCCTCTGTTTTGTAAAGAATTTTAGCATCACTCATCTGAACAGAATCTATTTTATTATACTGATCTATGTCATATGGACGAATAACACCACTAATTTGAATAATCTGTTTTTGATCATCTACTAATATCTCTCTTTTTCCAGTAATAAAATAATTTCCATTTTGCAAAACTTTTACTATTCTAGCAGATACTGTTGTGGCAAATGACGCATCTTTAGTGGCACTACCCTGTCCAGAAAAAGAGTTGGACGAAGTAGAATTAAAACCAACATCAGTTATAGCACTTAATTTATTTGCATACTTTTGTGTTGCTGTCCCACTTGCTGCTCCACCAGCGAACACACCACCACCCAAACTTGTTTTACTATCTTTTGTGAGCTGTTTTGCACCGCTATTTGAGCTTTTTGCAGTCTCTGAAATCACTACTCTGACTATATCATTTACATGCATAGCCTTATGATCTGAAAACAGTGGATTATCCCCTTGACCAAAAATACTGCCAGTTGAAGTAAAATCTTGTTTATCTTCACGAGCAGGCATCTGTTCAACATAAGCCGGCGGTTTAAAGTCTATCTCAGGCTCTGTTAAACTAGCACTACATCCACTTAAAAGTAGTATAACATAAAGTGGCATGAAAAATATTAAAGTTGTTTTTAGCATTGTGCTCTCTTTTATAAGGGATAGATTTAGATATAATTATAGCAAAAATAGTTCCAAGGAAATGATGTGGATTTACGAGATACAATTAATCAAGATTTAAAAAATGCTATGAAAGCAAAAGAGACTAAAAAAAGAGATGCTTTGCGTCTATTAACAAGTGCTTTCAAGCAAATAGAAGTAGATGAAAGAAAAGAATTAACCGATGATGATGTTATAAAAATCATCCAAAAACAAGTCAAAAGTAGAAATGATGCGGCATCTCAATATAAAGACGCAAATCGTGAAGATTTAATGCAAATAGAACTAGATGAAATTGCTATATATACACCTTATCTTCCTGTGCAACTAAGCGATGATGAACTAGCAGCATCACTTAAAGATATTATCTTAAAAGTAGGTGCTTCAAGCATGAAAGATATGGGAAAAGTGATGGGCAGTGCTTCAAAAGAGTTAGCTGGTAAAGCTGATGGAAAAAGAATTAATGAGTGTGTAAAAAAACTACTTGGTTAATGCCCAAGTAGTTTTATCCAAATTTTAGCTTTCTAAGTGCTTCTTCCTCATCATCTGTTCTCATTAAAGACTCGCCAACAAGAAATGCATCTACGCCAGCTTTACTTAAGTCTTCTAACTGTCCATGCTCATAAATGCCACTCTCAGCTACGATGATTTTGCCGTTTGGAATAAGAGGAATAAGCTCATAACACAGGTTCATATTCATCTCAAATGTTTGTAGATTTCTATGGTTTATCCCTATTATGTCACTTCCTGCATATATAGCTTTTACTAAATCTGGCTTATCATGAACTTCTACTAAAGCTTCCATCCCTAAGTGTCTTGTATATGCTAAAAGCTCTTTTAACTCTTTTTTACTCAGTGCCGCTGCTATAAGCAAAATAAAATCAGCACCATGAACTGTTGCTTCTAAAATTTGATATTTTGAAACTATGAAATCTTTTCTTAAAAGCGGGATGCCAACATATCTTCTAATCCCACCAAGATAATCCAATGAGCCCTGAAAAAAATGAGGCTCTGTGAGTATAGATATTGCACTGGCTCCCCCTCGTTCATAGGCTTGAGCAATAGCTAATGGATCAAAATTTTCACGAATTACACCCTTAGAGGGTGAAGCTTTTTTCACTTCAGAAATAATTCTATATGGATCTTCCTCTGTTGCTTGAAGATACGGGTAAACATCCCTTGGTACTCTTGCATTAAAGGCTAAAGAGCGACCTAACCAATCAAGCGAAAACTCTTTCTCACGCTTTACTAAATCTTCTTTTGTTTTTTTAATAATATCATCTAGGATCATTTTATACTTATACTCTCTTTATTTTTAATTTCTAAACATTTATTTATAATTTTAACATGAAAAACGACTTCTTCATCATCTCCACCCTCCAAATACACAACTTTATCCATTATTTCTTTTGCACGCTTGCATTCACCCAGTTTATAATAACCCCAGGCTAAAGAATCAAGATAAAAAAGTGATGTTGGTTCTCTCTTGAGAGCTTTTTTAACATATTCCATCCCTGCTTCTACATCTATCTCGTGATCAATCAATAGGTAACCTAAATAATTTAAAAAAAGTGGAGTTTCTTTGATTTGTACAGCTTTTTTTAGTTTTTTTATAACTCTATTTTGCATACTTGTGTCATTTTTATCTGCACTACTTTCATACTCATACACTGCACTTTGAGCTAAAAATGTAACATCACCCCTCTCGAAGTATAGCTTTTGTGCTAATGGTGCAGCTTTTGCATAGTTTTGTGCATTTATGTATAGTTGCAACAATAGTTCGTCATCGCCACCACTTTTTTGCAAAAAAGCAATTAACTTCACATAATTTTTTTGATATGCATAAATTTGAATAATTCTTTTTGTGGTTTCATCATTTGGATCTATCTCATAGAGTCTTAAAGATGTAGATAAAAGTCCATCTATGTTATTTTCATCTGAATAAAATCCAAGAAGTCTTGAACATATAAGTTTTGAGCATCCATGCATTCTTGAATGTGTCTCTAACTGAGCTATCGCATCTTTTTTTCTTTGTAAATTGACATAAAGAATAATTGATATCTTATCCATTATTTTTTCATTATACTCTTGTGCATAAGCACTTTCTAAATATTTTACAGCTGTATCAAACTTTTTTTGCTCAACATATATCCCACTCACTAAAAGATAATCATCCACCTTTCGTGTTAGTGAAACGAGTTTCAGTGCTAGGTTTTTTGCTTCTTCCAATTTTTGGAGTTGAATCAATGCAATAATTTTCATACGCACCAAAGATAAATCTGATAATGTGCCCTTTAAAATTTCATCAATCCTTAAGACAACTTTTTCATTATCTTTAGCTGACAATTCATTTTGCAGTGAGCGATATAGATACTCTTTTTTATCAGATTTTTCGTAAGTCATTTCAAATATTTTTGCAGCTGATTTATAATCTCCTATCTGTTCACTTCTAAGTGCTAAGAGTATATATGCGTCCTCCTCTTCAAAAGCTTTCTGATTTGGTTTTATTTCACTTTTTGGCTCAAGACCTAGACAACCAGCAAAGATAAAAATCAATACTAACGGTACGATACTTTTATACATCTCTCTTTCCTGTTATCACACCTGGACATTCTAAACTCAACTCATCAACTCTTGTTTTATAATAGTCCCAAAACGGAAAAGTCTTACATTGTAAGGGTCTTGCATCATAAATTTTACATCCATTAGAGTCTCTGTTGTAAAATATACATTCATGTGAATCATTAAATATAATCTCTTTTATAGAGTATTTATACCCTTTTTTAAAAAGGTATTGTTTAGTAAACTCATTCACTTGCATATGCAACAACTCAGCAATCTTTTCTATCTCACTCTTATTAACATAGATATAGCCACTCTCACCCGTACAGCACCTTCCTTGACATGAGGAACAAGCAAGGGGATTAAAAGCAAATGAAAAACCATCTTTTTGTACTATATTTTGCATTTAATACTCTGAGTAGAAGCTTTTTTATAAATATTTTGAGCTTCACTAGAAAACTCATTCCCATCAAAACTAATAAGCGGTGGTAAAATCTTCATCAGTGATTTTGAACCATTCCTTACATGTATCATCACTAAAGAAGCCTTTTTATCTATTTTTGGATGTACAAATCGTACATCAACAACTCTTAATTTCACTCTATCAAGTGCAGCACAAATCAAACCAAATTGCGAAGCATCATAACAAAATATAAAATGTGCCTGCGGTTTTAACAGCCTTGTGATTTTTTTAAAAAAATCACCTATTGGCAAGTTACTATTATACCTTGCATTAAACAACATCTTATTATCACTTTTAGAAGCCCCATCATGATAAAAAGGGGGATTTGAAATTATATATTCATATTTATTACTTTCTTCAAGTTCTAAAAAATCACCCTCATGTATTGTACATGCAATTTTATTTACTCTTGCATTAGTAGTAGCATAACGAACAAAAATCTCTTGTTTTTCAACCGCTTCTAACTCTACACGGGGATTATCCCTCGCAACTAAAAGACCAACAATTCCACATCCTGCACCAACATCCAGAACTCTCCCTTTTGGATTAAAAGAGCTTATAAAATCATATAAAAAAATTGAGTCACTATTGTAGCAGTACCCTGAATCAGGCTGGTAAAGTAGCATCTAAATCTTTCTAATTAGTTATTTGGTGCTATGAAAATTTTAAAATCACCGAACTGTTCAGTAATTGTAAACTTATGCTTTTGACAAAAGTTAGACTTCATAATCCCTATCATATATTCAGCTTCTTTTTGAGCTTCCTCTTTCGTTTGAAACTCTTGAGATTCTACCATTCCACTTTTAAAAAAACATCTACATCCATTTTCAACCTTTACTTTATACATAGTAAACTCCTAAAAATCAAATATATCATCAAAATCATCGCCGCTATCTGCTGGCGCCTCATCCATTTTCAACATCCCACCAATTGTTTGACAATTTACAACAATAGTATCATTCATAAAGTCAACACTTGGAGCACCCGTCTCAAATGACATCTCTATCCAATTTGACATATCATTACTAAAAGCCTTACACATTGGTCCAAGTTCTTTTGAGTATTTTATAAACTCAGGGATGTGTGTTGCCATATCGCTTGATAAAACAGCTAAAGCTTGTGAGATACTATATACTTCACTGTATGTAGAAAGGATAGAAGCCATTCTGTCTAAAAGTGTATATATTTCAACTATCTCTTCCTCTTGTATATCTCCACTTCCAACAATAAGCATTAGAGAATTAAGTTTACCAGCGTACTCCTGTAAATCACTTAAATCCTCCGCATCAAGATAGTCAAACACCTCTAAAACCTCTGCTGAAGCTTTATACTCTGTAGGTAAAACAGGCTCTTCTTGGGTAATAGCTACTGCTTCTAATTCTTCTATAGAAGACACCTTTTCTAGTTCAAAGGAGATTTTTGTATCTGCAACTTTATACTCACATGGAACACTGTTTTTCTTTAAAGTCAACTCTACAACTTTTGCTGGTAACTCATCTATTTTTGTAAGGGAAAAATAGATACAATCCTCAGAATCTTCTACATATATTTCACTGATTATTGAGAGTCTAACTTGTATATCTGCTAAAGCAAATATAGCACGAACCACATCACTTAAATTATCATATTTCTCTTCAGCACTCAAAAGATAGTACTCCCAAAACTCTGAAAGTGCATCCTCCGAGTTTATTGAAAACTTAATATGTCTGCTAAAAATATTTGCTGTAAAAAGGTTTATTTTTGCTGTGTTAGCAACTTTTGCATGACTTCTTGCTTCAATTAATGTAAAATAATTCGCTATTCTACTTGTAAATATATCGGCGTTTACAGGCTTTGATATATAATCCTCTGCACCATTACTCAAAATAAGTTTTTGTCTCACGCTATCATCAACTGCAGAAACAGCGATAATCATAATTTTTTTATCATTTTCACGAATTAGTTTTGTAGCTTCAATACCATCCATATTTGGCATCATTATATCCATTAAGACTATATCGTAGGAGTTATCTTGACACATTTTAACAGCTTCCAACCCATCTTCAGCCTCATCGATTGAAATA
The DNA here is from genome assembly GCA_026988315.1 of Sulfurimonas sp. Classification (GTDB taxonomy): domain Bacteria; phylum Campylobacterota; class Campylobacteria; order Campylobacterales; family Sulfurimonadaceae; genus Sulfurimonas. The sequence goes on from JALSLJ010000077.1 coordinate 9,118, forward strand.
TTTACACCATCATTGTCATCCATATAATCTTCTAAAAGAAGTTTTAGTATCATTCTATTATTTTTATTATCATCCACAATTAATATATTCATTGTTTAGTATCCTTTTTACCTCTAATTACCACTCGTGCTCCACCTAATTTTTTAGACTTTAGCAACTCTATTTTAAAACCCATTTTATCACACAACGACTTAACAATATAAAGCCCAACACCTGTTCCTTTTGCCGTTCTTGTCATATCATCTTCACTAGACTGTTCAAAAAGTAAAAACACATTTTTTTTGTTTAAAAATCCATCGCCATTATCTAAAACTTCAAGTACAAACTCTTTATGATTTGATTTTAGAGTAATAGCTATAATACCTCTCGAATACTTCACTGCATTGGAAATCAAATTATTTAAAATTTGCAGCATCCTTTCCTCATCGCATGCGATTATACATTCAGTTTTATACGATTCAATCACCCTAATATCTTTTAAATCATCACCATACTTTAAGAGAGCTCTTTGTATGAGATTATTTAACGAGAAACTAGAAATATTGAGTTCAATCTTTGAATCTCTAAGCTTAATAGCTTCTATGAGGTTTGTTATCATATCTAACATATGCCAGCCACTTGCATGTATCTCTTTTACTTGCTCAACAAGCTTGTCCCTTTTTTTAAAATTTTCTTTTAAGAGATGTTTTTTTACATATTCTGAAAAATTTATTATTGCATTTAAAGGTGTTTTAAGCTCATGTGTAAAAACAGTTAAAAAAGAATCTTTTATTTTGTTTACCTCTTTAATATGCTCAAGTTTTTGTAATTTTGTATCTATCTCTTGTTGTTTAATTTTTCTAGCAGAATATACAATCTCTGAGACATCATTACTAAACACTAGATACTCATTTTCTTCATTATCATTTAAGATAGGAACAGCGATAACATCTATGATATTATCTCTCTTATCTTCAAATATAAAAGTTTGCCTATCTCTATATACCTTGTGTTCTTTTAATCTATCCCAGACAACTTTCATATCAATGTTTGAATTATTTAAAGGGTTTATTAGCCCTGCAATAGCCTGATCATAAGTGAGTCCTGTTGTTTTACAAAAAGAGTCGTTTACATCAAATATTTTACCATCTTTATCATGCTTACTTACACTAAATGAAATATCAATAGCATCTTTGTAGTTTTGAAGCATTTTTTTTTGATCTTCAAACTCTTTATGCCATAGTTTCTCTATAGCTAACTCCTCTATCACTCTAAACAACAGAGATGGCTCTACTGGTTTATTAAGATATTTATCTACCTGAAAATCAATGGAACGCTTAAAAACCAGAGAATCAACTTCATTTTCCATTATCAGTATAACAGCCTGAGAAGGATTTTTAATCTTTACCTTTTCAATAAACTCTATACCACTCAAACTTTTTAGCTCTTGTGATACCAAAACAATATCTGGACTTATTGCATCAAAAAGTTCTAATGCTATATTTCCATCATCACTAACATAAGTTTCATGTCCAGTAGTAACCACCCATGCTTCTAGTTTTTTTAGTAATTTACTATCCGCTTCGGTAATTAAAATATTTAATTTTGAGTTTATAGAATTAGCTTTCATACTTTACAATCTTTTGAGAAGTTCAGTTACGCATTGATTATAGTCTTTTAATCCTTTAGAACGCTTAGAATCTAAAACGATTGGAGACCCAGATTCAAACTGTTTTGCAAGTTTAATATCTACCCCGATTGGGGAGAGAAGTTTTGCCGAACCAAAAGAAGTTTTCACCTTAGCAACTGACTCTTTATGCTCATTTATATGTGGATTATACATCACTGGTAAGATCGATACATCTGCTATTTCACGCTCTAACGAAGAAGCACTCTGATACAGAGCACGAAGCATTTGTCCAACTGCTACAACTCCTAAGTGATGTGGTACAAAAGGGATAACGACACTATCTGCAACCTCCAAGGAATTTTTAAGAAGTGCGTCAAATGTAGGGGGAGTATCGATAACACAATAGTCAAAAAAATCTGCTATTTTTTCTCTTTTAAAACGGCTCTTTAATACTCCTCTTAAATCAGAAAACTCATAAACATCAAAAAAAGCGAGGGCAGGAGAGAGAGTTAAATTTTCATGAACTGTTGGAATAAATGTTTCACTTAATGTGCTTCCACTAAAAATGGAATGTACACCCAACTCCTCATTTGGTTCACAACCAACACCAATGGATGCATGCCCCTGTGTATCAAAATCAAGAAGCAATACCGATCCGTGTTTCGCTAAACCACTCGCTAAATTAACAGCCGTTGTAGTTTTAGCAGAACCACCTTTACGATTACTGATTACAATGGTCTTCACTAGAATCAAATCCTTTCAATACTACCTCATAAAGCTTTTTGTTTTCACCAAACTCATATCTACAGCTATAACTTTTCTTATATGCCGTAATTAGTTGTATGATTGCAAGATGAATATCATCACACTCTACAAAATTCATATTTACTTCATCTGGTGCTTTTTCTTGTAAAAAATCTCTAAAAGAGATCACCTCATCTTCATAAATGACTGATGAAAACACCGCTTTGTTCTCTTCATATACAATTGCCATATCATCTCCCTATTTTGGAATACTTACAGTTTTAATAACATTTACTAAAACACCATCTATATCTAATACGCCCTCGAGTTCTAAATATTGATTTTTACCATGCTCATCTTCGGAATGCATAATATCTGATTCTTCAATATGTGCAATATCTTCTATAGAGTCAACCTTTATGGCAAAATCACTACCATCATTTTCATAAAACAATAATTTCAATGAGGAATCTTCAACCTTTACATTTTCATCTTCATGAGGGGGAAGTCCTATAAGTTTACGAAAATTCAATACTTTAATTATATTGTTTTCGTAAGACATCATCCCATCTACAAATTCGTGAGCATTTGGTATCTCTGTTAATTCAACTACTTGAATTATTCTGTGTATATTTTCAATATTGAGAGCATAACTATTACTTCCAACTTTAAAAACAATTAAGTCTATCATTATAAAACCTTTAAGCTACTTCAATATCTTCTTTTAACTTTTGAGAAATCCCTAAAAGCCCTATTGGATCCATTGCCATAATTATCTGTCCATTTCCAAGTAATGCTGTACCACTAAAGAGAGGATGCCCTTCCATAATCCCTACAAGAGGTTTTTGCACTACATCTAATTGACCTAAGAACTTGTTAACAACTACAGCTAAAAGATTATCTTTAATATTTAACACAACGATTGAAAGGGGTTGTTCTTTCATAGCATCTTCATCAAGCATTGATTTTATAAATAGAAGTGGAATAACCTCACCTCTAATATACACAAATGGTTCATTATGCAAGTATTCTATCTCTTCTCTGTCAAGTTTAACAGTCTCTGAAACACTATCCATTGGGATACCATAGTGAATATCATTCATCTGAATATGGAGTAGAGATGTTACAGCTAAGGAAACAGGGATAGCCAAAGTGATTGTCGTGCCTTTATTTGCTTTAGTTTTTATACTAATACTACCACCAAAACTTTCTATAGACTTTTTAACAACATCCATTCCAACACCACGACCACTAAATTCACTGATAACTTCCACTGTAGATAAACCTGGAATTAAAACTAATTCTGCCATCTCATCTTCGCTTAGTGCATCAATCTGTTCATGAGTCATAAGCCCTTTTTCAAGAACTTTATTTGCGACGCGTTCAACATTAATACCAGCACCATCATCTACAATCTCTATGATAATTCTGTCAGATTGCGCAAAAGCTCTTAATTTTACAGTTCCACTACCGCTTTTACCCTTTTGCTCTCGTACTTCTGGTGTTTCAATACCATGATCTAAAGAATTTCTCATAATGTGTATCATCGGATCAGCTAACATCTCAATCATATTTTTATCAAGCTTTGTGTCACCACCATCCATCTCTAGCTTAACCTTTTTACCAAGTTTTTTAGCAATGTCACGAACAAGCTTTGGATACCTGTCAAATACATAAGAGATTGGTAACATTCTCATCCCCATGATTAAATCTTGAAGTTGTTCTGATAAGCGGTTTATAAAGATATACTTCTCCATAATCTCACGCTTAATCATATCGTGTGTCATTCCAACGACATTATCTGCCAAATAAGGTAAAGAGTTTTTAGCAACAAGAAGCTCACCCACTACATTCATGAGTGAGTCTATAGACTCTTGATCAATTTTAACTGTTTTACCAACAACAGCTTTTTGAGGAGCCTCTTTTTTAGATACACTCTTAACAGGTTTTGTAATCTCTGCGGCATCTGTTTTCATTGCAACTTTAGGATTTTCAACCTTTGGTGTAGCTGGAGCAATTTTTTCTATTGTAACTTTTTCAGCCTGAACCTCTTGCTCTTTAGTTTCAACAGCACTCTCTTTCACACTCTCTTTTGGTGCTAAAGCTAACTCAGTTTCTAAAAATTTTGCAACATCCTCTTTAGAATCAAAACTTGGCATTGAAGCGTTGTATCTTCTCACCTTATCCATGATAAAAAGAACTCGCTCTAAATCATCATCGCCAGTAATCTCATCAAGTGCTTTATATTGTTGGTTCATAATCTCTGTTAGTATTATTTTAACATCTTCACTTGCTTCAATAGTGTTTTCACTTGCACTAGAACCGTCTTCTTTCTTATCTTCTTGAACTTTTTCAGCCTCTATAACTATCTCATTCTCATCACTAAGTGTTGGTACTGTATCACTATTAAATACTTCACCCTTATATAAGTTTTGAAAGAAAGGTGTTAATTTTGAGAGATCAGATTCTTCTATTAAACCTGCAATATCTACAAATCTTTTGAGTTGTGCAAACTGTAATGTATCATTACCAACCAACTCCATAGATTTTGTTATTTTTTCAACTATTGTGACTATATCATTCTCATGAGTTATATTACTAAACTCTTTTAATAAATCTAATTGATGCCCTGCATCTCCAACATCTATAGACAAAAGAGTTGACACATCTAAAGGCAATAGTTGGAGTTCATCTATGAAGTTAAAAAGTGAATCTTCAATATCTTCATATGTTGCATAAATATATGCAACCATATATGATTTTAATAGTAAACCCTCTTCATCTTCAGTACCACTTAAAACACATTTAGCGTTTTCTTCACTCATACATGAAAAAACACCCAACACTTTATCCTCCAAAAGAGAGAGTGTATAAACTGGATCATTTCCATAGACCATACAGGACTCATCAACATCAAACACTACAGCATATAAATTCTCGCTAGAACAAAACTCTTCATTAATCTCTTGGTTTTTAAATAGAATTTTTTTAGAATCTATCCCTCTCAATGTAGATAATGGAATATTAATAATATCTTGAACATTATTGACTTGTAAAAATGGAACTTCCCAGCTACTTTCAGTCACAGCAGATTTACCCATCTGATTGTTTAATTCTTCAATAATTCTAGATACTGCTTCTTCATCAGCATCGACAATTTCCCCGCTCTCTTCAGCAGCTTCAATAAGGTTCATAACCTCATCAAATGCATCATAAAGTACAGCAGTCATACTATCAGCAAATTCAATTTTTTCAGCTCTTAACATATCAAGCAAATCTTCAGCATGATGTGTTATATCTTTCACAGATTCAAAACCAACGATCCCACTGCCACCCTTTAAAGTGTGAGCAGCACGAAATATAGAGTTTAAAAGTTCAGGGTCATCTCCACCTATCTCTTCAATATTTTGATCAATAAAGGCTAAATTTTCTCTTGCTTCACTTAAAAACTGTTCTAATAATGGATCCATACTATCTCCTTAGCTATTAATTAATATCTCTATATATGCCTGAAGTTGATTTGGCTTTATTGGCTTTGTCTCAAAAATATTTGCACCAACCTTAAAAGCATTCACCTTGTCTTCTTCTTTTGCTTGAGTTGTAATCATAATAACTGGTACAGTCTTATGATTCTCCTGTTTTCTTAAATCTTGGATGAAAGAGTAACCATCCATTATTGGCATATTAACATCCACAAGGTAAAGATCTATATTTGAATCTAAACTTTTCTCTAACGCTTCCATACCGTTCTCAGCTTCTACTACATCAATCCCCATAGATTTAAGTATAGAACCATGATAACTTCTCACTGTTTTTGAATCATCTACAACCATTACTCTTGTCATCTTCTTCTCCTAAAAAAATTCTATCTCATCAAAGTCTGTATTATCTGTTGACTTACCAGAAAATCTATTTTTTTTATCTTTTGCATCATTAATTGTTGTCGCAAGCTTTTCTTGTAATTTTTTTATACTATCTACTGCTAAAGTTTCATCAGTTTTATGTGAATGATTAAATCTATCAATATTACTTTGAACACTATCAATTGCCTCTATAATAGCAGTAAGCTGTTGAGAAATAATATCTTGATATTGCAAAGCTTTTGCAACATCATCATCTACCTCAAGGTTATTTTTTTCTATATAATTACTAATCATCAATAGTGAATCACTAGATAATTTAATAGCATCTATCTGAACATCTTTAATGTGTGTTAATAGTTCCTCTACTGATTCTAATATAACCATCTTATGAACCCTACGCCGGTAGTCTTAAAACTCTAGTAATAGCTTGTTTTAACTGTGCTGGATTAAATGGTTTTACTATCCATCCAGTCAACCCTAAAGCTTTACCTTGTTGCTTGAGTTCTGCTTTTGTCTCTGTTGTAAGCATTAAGCACGGTGTTCTCTGCGTCGCTGGAACTTTTCTCAGAGCCTGCAAAAACTCAAATCCGTTCATCACAGGCATATTGAGGTCAGTAATGATTAAATCTGGTGTCATCCCTGCTTCTATCTCTGCTAAAGCGACTGTCGCTTCTGTATATTGTTTTACCTCTATTGGCATAGAGTTTGTCACTATCCTAGTTGAAGCTAAAGCTGTTTCACTATCATCTACAAATATTACTAATGGCATCATTTTTTCCTTATTTTTGATAAATTAATGTTTTGTCTATTTTTCTTGCTTTAAAAACAGATACTATTCTACTCATATATTCAGCATGGCCTAAAAGAACATAACCACCTGGGTTTAACATATCGTAAAAAGTCATGGCAACCTCTTTTCTTGATGCATCATCAAAATAAATCAACATATTTCTTGAAAAAATAACATCAAACTTACCTAGATTTCGCATCTGTGTTTTGTCAAATACATTTGCTACTTGAAAATCCACCGTTCCATTTAAATCATCACCCAATTGATAACCAATTTTTTTCTTCACAAACCACTTTTTTAAAATATTTTTTGGTATTGCATGAATCGCTCTATCACTATATTTTGCAATTTTAGCTTTTTCAATGACAGATGAGTCAATATCGATACCTACAACTTCTATATCTCTCTCCTCAACAACTTTACCCTCTTCAACAATATGCAATATTATTGAGTATGGCTCCTCACCAGTCGAACATGGCGATGATAAAATTCTAATTGGTTTTGAGGCTGGCAATCTTTTATGCAACTCCGGCAAGATACTATTGACTAAAACTTCAAACTGGTCTTTCTCTCTAAAAAAGTAAGTTTCATTCACAGTTATTGCATTCATCAACTCCTGAAACTCTTCACCCTCTTTATCTTCAAAACGAAGCTTAAAAAAGTATTTTCTAAAGTTATCTATCCCCAAGGCTTTAGCGCGGCTATCTACAAATTTTGCCAATTTGTCAAAATGTTTTTCCTCTTCAAGATAAATTCCACTTTTTCTGTAAATAAACTCCCCTATTTTAGAAAAGTTTTCTTTTGATAAAAGGTATCCCATCGCCTAACCTTTTATCGATTTGATGGCACTATCAACTGCAAACTCTGCATAAAAATCACCATCAAATCTATCTTTTAAAGATTCTAAAAGTTCTATATCTTCCTCTTTACCAATCTCAGCCATATAATCAACAGCCGTCATAGCTACATTTATATCATCTTCATGCTCTAAAAGCTCTATAAGCATATCTCTTGATTCTGCAAAATCAACATCACCCAATACATTAATAGCAAAAATTCTTAAGTCTCTATCATCACCTATAAGAAATTTTACAATATAGTATTTTATAGCATTACCAAAATCTCTTAAGATAGAGATACCAAGATTTCTAACATAGGCATTATCAAGTTTAAGCAAATCCATAATCTGCTCTATTGGAGCCTCTTGTGGGTCTAAATTTGCTAATATTGTGGCTATTTTAGTTGAAACCTCTTTGTTTGCATCCTCATCTTCAATATACTTTATAAGGTAAGTCCATCCACCCTCTAACTTTGAAATCTCCTCTACAGCATAATCTTTTTTTTCTAACTCATCATTAGATTCAAAATACACTATAGCCTCTTCAAGGTTTGATAACTTTGGTAACTCTTCAATCTCTTGCTTTTGATGATTTTTTATTAAAGCCATATGCCACTCCTACTTTAGTGTTGCTATTTTCTTTAGAATTTGAGAAAATGTAAGTTGTTCCATAACCCCTCCTCTATCATATGCCTCTTTTGGCATACCATAAACAGTTGCACTCTCTTCACTCTCACCCAAGGTATAGGAGCCAGATTTTTTTAATTTAACCATCCCATCTGCTCCATCATCACCAATCCCAGTTAATATAACTCCAACAAGCTGCGATGGATCAAATACATCCAAAGCACTAAACAGCATCTCATTAACACTTGGTTGAAAAAAATTATCACCCTTTTCTTTATCTTCTCTTATTACTATTTTTCCAGATACTTTTTTTGCAAAATTCATATGAACACCACCACGAGCAACATATATATTGCCTGGCAAAAGTTCCATATTGTGGGAACTTTCATGTACATTAAGAGCACTTACTCGATCTAGTCTAGTTGCAAACGCTGATGTAAACTGTGCTGGCATATGCTGCACTATGCAAACTGGATATTTATAGTTTGAAGGTAAAGCTGCACAAATCTGCTCTATAAGTCCTGGTCCGCCTGTAGAGGAACCAATCATTACCACCTTAGTGATATCTTTACTAGAGCTAAGCTCTTCTTTTTGTGTTGTTCGCTCAACTCTTTTTCTTTCACGCACTCTAGGTCTTGAGACCTGTTGCTTAAGTCTTCTTAATGGAATGCGGCTCAAAGATTTTACTTTTTGAATTATCTCTTCTCTATTCTCATTTTTACCTACATTCATTGTTCCAGGCTTAGAGATGTAATCAATCGCTCCTAAGTCCAGAGCTTCCATCGTTATAGTGGCATCTTCAGTTGTTAAAGAACTGACCATTAAAATCGCGGTTGGCTGTTTATTCATAATTTGCTTTACAGCTTCTATACCATCCATCACTGGCATATTAATATCCATAGTTATGACATCATATTGAGTTTGTGTAGCTTTCTCTACAGCATCTTTGCCATTTCTAGCTGTATCAATTTCAAAATCTAATATCGAAATAATTTCTGTAAGCTGTTTTCTAACAAGAGCTGAATCATCAACAATAAGTACTTTTTTCGCCACTTTTTTCTCCTAATCTAAAGACAAAATCTTATCTATATCTATAGATAAAACTAATCTTTTTCCATTATCTAAATGCAATACACCCGTAAATGTATCATCCTCTTGCTCTTTAATATCATTGAAGTCAACCTCTAAAATATCACTTACACTATCTACTATAAAGCCTATTTTTACATCGTTAATGCGGCAAATTATAATCTTTGAATCATCATTTATTTTTGTTGGTATTTTTAACTTTTTAAATAAAGAGACTATCGTAACAATTTGTCCTCTTATGTTAATGATTCCATCGATCACTTCATCGGTATAAGCTATTTTTGTTGCATCCACAATATCAATAATTTCAGCTACATTCTCAACTTCAAATGCATACTCTTTACCTGAAAGCTTAAATATAATAGCTTCCATTTTGCTTTTTTTCATCTCATCATCGATCAACACCAACTCAGTAGAGTCTATAAATGCTTCATTCTCATTAAAAAGTCTCTCTAAAACTTCATGATCAAAAAATGAGATAAGAGAGTTTTCATCATGAATAACACCTGATATTTTATTGTCTTCAAAACTATCACGCATATATTCTACATCTTCAATGGTAAAATTTTTTATATCAATAATATTATCAACAAGCAATCCAATTCTTTTTCCAGAGTATGAAGCAATCAAAATACGGTTTTTATCACTTACTAGGGCTTTAAAACCATAATATTTTCGTAAATCAATTACCGTAATTAAATCTTCTCTTAAGGTGATAAGACCTAAGACCTCTTGCGATGCAGCAGTGATTTCTGTGTATTGAATATTTGCCAAAATTATCTCTTGAAGGTATTCAATATTTAAAGCAAACTTTTCGTTGGCCATGGAAAAAATTAAAAATCTATTTGTATCTTCTTCCTGTTTAACTTCAAGCTTAAGCTTTCCATTCCTAATCTCTTTTGCTTCTATTTTGACACTATTTAATTTTGAAAATAAAATATTCAAACTAAGCACTTGCACTAACTTATCGTTATGTTTGTATATTGCAATTACAGGGTCATTTTTTTTATCTACATATTCTATTTTTTCTTGATCTATCTCTACGGTGTTATAAACTTCGCTCACTAAAAGGGTGTTGGATGAGTGCAAATCATTTAAACTTAAAATTCTAGCAGATTCAGCCTCGTAGTCAACCTCTTGCATATCAAGTAAAAGATTCATATCAATCACAGTAACTATATTTCCACTTACAGCACACAGTCCCCTTACCCCTGCAGGCTTGAGGGGTAATGGCATCAATGTCGGTACTCTAGAAATCTGGTTTATATTTTCAATAGGTATTCCATAACTTTCTAAACCATTTCTGATGATTAAGATCTCTTCTATTTGCATCTTTTAGCCTTGTTGCAGTTCATCCGCCATTACAGCCAACTCTTCTACACCTTCACTGATATGAGAAACAGTTTCGATGATAAGCTCACTCGCTTTACGAGACTCCATAGCATTTCTTGCAGATAGCTCTACTGCCTTTTGAATCTCATTAATGCCTATCATAACCTGATTCATACCTTCAATATTTTGATCATTAATAGTTTTGAGTCCTGTATATCTATCCAGTAAATCAACAAGCATATCAGTAATTTTTATAATATCATTAATTAGAACATCTATTAATGCTTCCTCATTTCCCTGTGAACTCAATAGATTATTCCAATCGCTTCTCACTGTATCAATTTCAGAATTCATAGACTCTACGATATCGTTGATTTTTTCAGTATTACTCTCTGAGTCTTTAGCAAGATTTCTAATATCTGCACTCACCACTGCAAAACCTTTTCCAAAATCTCCAGCACGAGCAGCTTCAATAGAACCACTAATAGCAAGCATATTTAACTGCACTATAGAATTAGAGATGTTCCCAACTGTTTTATCAACACTTTTAGTCTCTTTAACAATTACATTTAACTCTGTAGCTGCAGCATTTCCTTCTGCTATAGACTCTGAAAATGCTTCACGAATCTCTGTAACTGTATTTTTAACAACTGTAAAAGATATTTTTAATAAATCAAAGTTTCTTCGAGCAATCTCTATCAACTTGTCTATATCTTTTGCGGCTATAATTCCAGCTTCTATCAACTCTTTATTATTTAATGCGCTCTGATTAGTAGTATGTGATGATGATTCAATCTGATTGAGAGCATTTGTAACATCCTCCAAGGCAGTTTGTATATCCTCCATTGAGCCACTTATTGTATCAGCAGAAAGTGCAATATCTTCAGCAGACTTTATGGAGTCTGTAGAGTATTTCAACTCATCTGCCAAGCTAGAGAGATCTTTAATGTCATCTTCTGTTTGAGAGAGAGCATCTGATTGCACCTCTATAGAGTTTAAAGTTTTTTCAACTGAAAGGGCTATCTCTTGAGAATCAGTAGCAATATTTTGAGAACCGTCATTGATTTTTACAGCAAAATCACCAAGGTTTTGGGTATAAGTATTTACACTTCTTGCAGCTTCAACAGAGTAAACTGCAATTTTGGTAAGCTCTTCCATCTTAAGACTAAGACTATTCCCTTTTGAACCATTGTCAGCAATAATTGTTGTTGTTGAACCGATACTATTTATAATTTTGTCAATACTCCCTTGAATCTTATTTACAAGTTCGGAGATAAATTCGGCATTTTTTTCACTCTCACCAGCTAAAGCACGCGTCTCATCAGCAACTACCGCGAAACCCTTACCATGCTCTTTTGCTCTACTTGCTTCAATAGCAGCATTTAAAGCGAGTAAGTTTGTCTGATCAGCAATTTTAGCAATAAACCCAACAGCATCACCAATATTTTGTGATGATTCTTTAAGCTCTTCACTTTTTGTTGATGAAGCTTCGGCTACCACTACGGCCTTATCCATTCTAGTAACTGAATCATTCACCTTCTGCACAGATATCATGATATTATCACCTGTTGCTAATGTTGATGAGATAACAGTATCTATAGTTGTATTCATTTTGTTAATATTTGCACGAATGCCTTTAACATTAGATAGCGCCTGCTCACTTGCACCACTATTTTCTTCAGCAGCCGTAGCAATCTGCTCCATTGACGACTTCAACTCTTCTATCGCACTAACACTCTCTTGCGCATTTTCAAGTATAGTCATTGATACGCCAGCAATACTTTCACTTATCTGTTGTTGCTTTGCTAATGTTCTTTGCTTACGCTTATCTCCACCAGAAGATACCATTGTAGAAGATATACCTGAAGTATTTTTTTTCACTAATGCCATTATAAAATCCTTTTAACTCTTAATCTAATGTTGCGTAAAGCGCTTGGGCTTTTTTTATATCTTCGCGTGATGGTTTAACTCTAATAGAAACATATTTTGTATTTCCATTCTTATCAACTGAGCGTAAAACAGTTGCATATACCCAATAGTGCCCGCCACCTTTTCGTGCATTTTTTACCAACCCTGTCCAAAAACCTTTACTCTGAACATCATCCCATAAAGACTTAAATGCTGCACGAGGCATCTCTGCGTGACGAACCACATTATGAGGTTGACCAATCAAGTCCTCTTCTCTCATATTTGCTATTTTCAAAAAAGAATCACTAGCATATTCTACTATTCCTTTTTCATCTGTTTCTGACAATAGGTACAAATCATTATATAAAACTTCACCATCTTCTAAAAATGTTAAGCCTTCAGTACTAATTTCATTATTATTATTTGACACTGCAAACCTCCATAAAAATTCAAACTTTTACAAGCATACTATTTAAAGCTAAAAATAAATTAAAAATAATTGCTTTGTAGTGATATATTGTAAAAAATGTAATAAAAAAGTAATAAAGTTACACTTAAATGATAAAATAATTATATTGATAAAATAAAATAAAATTATATTTATAGCTGCTGTGGTTTTAGAGGTGCAATCCTCAAGAAAAGGAATTGCGTTTGTAGAAGTTAAATTAATTAAAACTTAGATATTATCACGAATTCCTAAATTTTCTACTAGTTTAAGATATGCTTCTTTATCTTTTCTTTTGAAGTATTTCATTAAACGACGGCGTTTACCAACTAGTTTTAATAAACCAAGTCTTGAAGCGTGATCTTTTTTGAATACTTTAAGGTGCTCAGTTAATTCTGCAATTCTTTCTGTCAAAAGTGCAATTTGAACTTCACTTGAACCTGTATCACTCTCTGAGCGACCGTATTTTGTTACTATCTCTTGTTTTTTAGCCGAATCTAAAGCCATAATAGCCTCCTGATGGGTATAATAATCTAACATTTATACGCAAAATGTATAAAGTTGAAATGGAATTCTAGCTAAACTTTTCTTTAACTTAATTGATTTTACAACAAAGATATTATTTAATCATGAAAATTTCAATTTCTTTAGATATAATAAACAAAAAATAATTTAATATATGAAAGAATTCTAACTATGCTAATGACACGCGCCAGCGAATACGCCTTACTATCTCTAATTGTTTTATCAAAAGCTTCATCACCTATGGATAGTGAAACACTCTCCCGTGAACTTGCTATTCCTAAAAGTTTTTTAGCAAAAATATTACAAACACTTGCTAAAAATAATATATTAAAATCTTATAAAGGTGTAAATGGAGGCTTTGCATTAGAAAAACCGCCAAAAGATATAAGTATGCTAGAAATAATATCTAGTGTTGAGGGTAAAGCACCAGCTGTATTTGAATGTGCACCTTCTCTCGAGAGTTGTCCATCAGATAAAGCAACCATGTGTTCTATATGGCCGTTTCTCAATAAGCTTCAAGGCAAAATAGATATGTTTTTAGCAGATTTAACATTAGCTGATATTTTAGAATAAGTAGTTTTACATTGGCAAGAAAATTAAGCTTTAAACAACAAGTTGGCACTGGACTAAACTTTCTTCTTGGACAAAGAGATTTAAGTGTAGTTTTATTTGTGATGGCAATTTTAGCCATTATTATTGTACCTTTACCATCTGCAATGTTAGATGTTTTACTGACAATATCAATTGCTATTGCTGTTTTAATTTTACTCATTTCACTCTATGTACCAAAGCCAACTGATTTAACCACTTTTCCAACGCTTATACTTATTGTCACTCTCTTTAGGCTTTCTCTAAATGTCGCTACAACGAGAATGATTTTAAGTCATGGGCATGAGGGACCAGATGAAGTAAGTGATATTATTAGTAGTTTTGGTAACTTTGTTGTAGGTGGTAACTATGTGATAGGTATAATCGTATTTGCGATTTTAGTGCTTATAAACTTTATGGTTATCACAAAAGGTTCCACTAGGGTTGCAGAGGTTGCAGCTCGTTTTACACTTGATTCAATGCCAGGGAAGCAGATGGCAGTTGATGCTGACTTGAATGCTGGACTCATAGATGATGCAGAGGCGAAACAAAGACGCGCTGAAATTCTTCAAGATGCAAACTTTTATGGAGCGATGGACGGTTCTAGTAAATTTGTTAAAGGTGATGCTGTTGCGGGTATAGTAATTACACTTATAAATATCATCGGTGGTTTTCTTATAGGAGTATTTCAACATAACATGTCTGTTGGAGATAGTGCTTCAACCTTTACACTCCTAACTATTGGGGATGGTCTTGTTGGTCAAATTCCAGCTCTTATCGTGTCAACGGCTACAGGGATTATGATTACTCGCTCTTCAAGTGATGGTGATAACTTCGCTGAGGGAACTATCAATCAGATGATGGGAAATGCAAAAATCATGATGATAGTTGGTTTTATCATGATTTTATTTGCTCTTGTACCTGGACTTCCAACTGCGTCTATGGGACTTGTTGGTATTATATTTACACTTCTTGGATGGTCTATATATAAGTATGAAAAAGGTGAGCTAAGTATTCTTGATGTTGAAAATATCTTAGGAGAGAAGAACGCAACAGGGGAAGATCAAGATAAAGAGTCAACGAGACCTCAAAAAACAAATGAAGAGATAGCTAAAGAGGAAGAAAAAGCGTTAGAAGATATTCTAAAAGTTGAGATGTTAGAGTTAACCTTAGGCTATCAACTCATACGACTTGCAGACAACTCGCAAGGGGGTGATTTATTAGAACGAATCCGCTCTATGCGAAGAAAAATTGCGTCTGACTTTGGGTTTTTAATGCCTCAGGTTAGGATACGAGACAACCTACATCTGCAACCAAACCAATATCAAATTTTACTCAAAGGTATAGCAATTGGTGAGGGTGAAATCATGCCTGATAAATTTTTAGCAATGGATAGCGGTATGGCTACAGGTGAGATTAAAGGGGAAGCAACAAAAGAGCCTGCCTTTGGTCTGGATGCTATCTGGGTTCGTCCAGAACAAAAAGAAGATGCAATCATCAATGGATATACAGTTGTTGATCCAGCTACAGTAATATCAACCCATATGAGTGAACTCATCAAGAAAAATGCAGAAGATTTACTGACTCGTCAAGAGGTGCAAGTACTGATTGATAAAATAAAAGCTGACTTTCCTGTAATCATAGACGATGTACTCAAAGTTGCAAGTATTGGCTTAATTCAGAGAATATTAAAAGCACTGCTTCATGAAAACATCCCACTAAAAGATATGTTAACTATCTTAGAAACAATTGCAGATGTTGCTGAATATACAAAAAATGTTAACCTTATAACAGAGCAAGTGAGAGCTAAACTAGCAAGAATTATCACTCAAATGTATGCGGGCGAAGATGGTGTTATCAGACTTCTCACCTTTGACACAGCATCTGAACAGATGATGCTTGAGAAGTCTCAAGAACAAGATGGGATAAAAAATCTTATGCTAAATGTTGGGGAGATAAACCAACTCATCCAAGCAACAAGCAAAAAAGCTTCAGAGTTATTACAAAAAGGTGTGTCACCTATAGTAATTATAGTTGACCCTCAATTACGCCGTGGTGTTGCTGAGATCTATGAAAGATTTTCATTAGACATTGTTACACTATCCCATGCAGAGATCGATTCAAGTGCAACTTTTGAAGTTATGGGTTCAGTCTCAATAAAATAAAATAAAATAAAATAAACAAGGAATATAATGTATAAAAAAATTTATCATTTATCACACATAGATTTAGATGGCTATAGCTGCCAACTTATAATGAAATATACTCCATATGCAACTTTTAATTATAACGCTAATTATGGTGCAGAGGTAAGACAAAGATTAGATGAAATTCTTGAAGATATTAAAAAATCTAAAGATAGTGCTCTTATCTTAATAACAGACTTGAATCTAACAGCAGATGAATCAAGATGGCTACATTCTCAAGTAGCTCAACTCAATGAATCTAAGATAGATGTAAAGATAACCTTACTTGATCATCACGGTAGTGGGGAGGAGAGTGCTAAAAAATATGATTGGTATTATTTGGATGTTTCAAGATGTGCTACTAAAATCACTTATGACTACGCAAAAGAAAATTTTGAACTAGATGAGCCCCAATGGCTAGAAAAATATGTCAATGTTGTAAACGCTGTTGATTTGTGGAAACAAGAGGAGGTTAAAAACTTTGAACTTGGAAAAGTTTGCATGAGACTTGTTACCGAGACGAGAGAGCTTAATCGTGTAATGTTCTCCAAAGAAGATACTAACTATAAACTCTCACTGCTCCTTGAGGCAACAAAATTTTTAAATAGCAAAGATGCTGCAATAGCTCTTGATGAAAACATCCATAAACTTAAAAAAGAGTTTTTCAAAATTGATGAGGACAATACCTTAGATAACCTTGCAACAAAATATGTGGTTAATCTTTTAGGTACAAAAAGAGATAAGATGACTATCTACTATAAGGGATATAAAGGATTTTTAAGTTATGGAGTGGGTAATACTTCTATAGTTGGAAATGGATTTTTACTTGCATACCCTGAATATGATTTTATTGTGGATGTAAGCTATAGAGGTGCAATGAGCTTACGAGCAAATAATCAGGTAAATGTAGCACAAATTTCTAAAGAGTGGGCAAATGGAGGGGGACATCCAAATGCAGCTGGAGGTAGGATAATGGGCTTTAAAGAACAATATCGTTATGACAAAGTGAAACAACAGATTGAAAAAATTATCTTTGACAAAGAGGCTGTTGCTGGTAATTTAGAGTATAAAAAAGGGGTATAAATAAAATAGCCAGTGCTAATAATCTGTGTCAGTATCGGATAATTCTTAAAATTGTATCATAAATCAAGAGCTTTATCATGGCGACTCAGAACCTAATGAGCTGAGTGCCTCTTTACAAAGTCTTGTGATACTTTTAAAATTCTTCTCTTTTATCGCTTCATTTGGTACAATCCACGAGCCCCCTACACACACAACATTTTTAAGGGCTAAAAAGTCATTTAGGTTACTTAACTTTACCCCTCCAGTAGGGCAAAAATACATTGAAGAAAATGGTCCACTAAAAGCCTTGAGAGCATCTACACCACCGGCTACAGTTGCTGGAAAAAGTTTACAATAGGTAAAGCCGTTGTTCTGTGCCAACATAACTTCAGATGCTGTTGCTACACCTGGGATGAGTGCAACACCCAACTCTTTTGAAGTGCTCATCAACTCTTGGCTTATACCTGGACTAAAAACAAACTGTGAGCCATGATTGAGGGCATTTATAAATCCCTCTGCGTTAACAACTGTTCCTGCACCTACATGCATCTCTGGCATAGATTTTGCAATGGCTTCAATCGACTTTAAACCTGCTTGTGTTCTAAGAGTAATCTCCATAAGAGAGATACCACCCTCTAACAAAGCCTCTGCCAAAGGTAAAGCATCCGACACATTATCTAATGCTATCACAGGAACTATCGGTGATATCTCCATAACCTCTTTTGCTGTCATGCTCTCTCCTGCCCACTTACATCAAAGATAGTTGCTCCATCTTCTGCACTTCCAATATTTTGACGAACACTTACAAAAAGTTCACGCCCAAAACCATAACGAGTTTCGCTTAAATCTGGTGTATTTATCTCCCGTGATAATAGCTCTTCATTATCTATCAAAAGAGTTATCTCACCATTTTGAGCATCAAAACGGATCTTATCACCACTTTTTATTTTTGCTATCACTCCACCATCCATAGCCTCAGGGGAGATATGAATAGCCGAGGGAACTTTTCCAGATGCACCAGACATACGACCATCTGTAATGATGGCTACTTTAAAACCTTTATCTTGAAGCACTCCAAGAGATGGCATAAGCCCATGAAGCTCTGGCATCCCGTTCGCTTTTGGTCCTTGGTAACGCACAACAGCAATAAAGTCTTTTTCTAACTCACCTCTGCTAAATGCACTTTTTAGTTCCTCTTGAGATTCAAATACAAGTGCAGGAGCTTCAATAAGAAGCTGATCTTCTTTAAGTGCAGATGTTTTAATCACACTTCGACCTATGTTTCCGCTTAGTAATTTAAGTCCACCCTCTTTGCTAAAAGGTGTTTTTGTACTAGCGACTACATCCTTATCTCTTGAGATTTTCGCACCATCTTCAAAACTTAAATTACCACTTTTTAAACTTGGCTCTACGACATAATTAGCTAAACCTTTTCCAACAACAGTTTCAACATCCTCATGAACTAAACCAGCATCTATAAGCTGACTTATCACTACGCTCATCCCGCCAGCATCTCTAAAATGGTTCACATCCGCCTGACCATTTGGGTACATTTTACATAGTAATGGTGTGACTTTTGAAATAGCATCAAAATCATCCCAGTTTAAAATAATCCCTGCCGCTCTAGCCATTGCAATAAGATGGATAGTATGATTAGTTGAACCACCTGTAGCCATAAGACCCACTATAGCGTTCACAAAACTTCTCTCATCAATAATCTCTGCGATTGGTTTAAAACTGCCGCCAAACTCTGTCATTTGTAAAATAGTTTTTGCAGAGTGTGCAGTTAAAGCCTCACGAAGAGGTGTGTTAGTATTTACAAACGAACTGTTTGGAAGTTGTAAGCCCATCATCTCTAAAAGCATCTGGTTTGAGTTTGCCGTTCCATAAAAAGTACAAGTTCCACTACTGTGATATGAAGCTGACTCCACTTTAAGCAAAGCATCTTCACTCACATCTCCTTTTGCAAACTCTTGACGCACTTTTGCCTTCTCTGAATTACTAATCCCCGATGGCATAGGACCTGCTGGAACAAAGATACCTGGAAGATGTCCAAAAGAGAGCGCTCCTATCACAAGCCCTGGAACTATTTTGTCGCAAGCACCAAGATATAAAGCTCCATCATAAACATTGTGCGAAAGTGCTATTGCCGTTCCCATTGCGATATTATCACGAGAAAAAAGACTCAACTCCATCCCTGGTTGAGACTGAGTTACCCCATCGCACATCGCAGGTACACCACCTGCCACCTGAGAAGTCGCCCCCGCATCACTCAGTGTTCTCTTAAGAAGTGCTGGGTAAAGCTTGTACGGCTCATGTGCGGAGAGCATATCATTATATGCGGTTACTATCGCAATATTAGGCGACTGCATTTGAGAAAGAGATGCTTTTTCATCCTCTTGCATTGGTGCCATTGCATGAGCGATATTACTACACCCTATCCCTTTTCTGTTGACACCTTGCACTTTTGCCTTAGCCATACGATTCAAATAAACCGCTCTACTTTTTTTTGAACGCTCTTGTATCTCTTGTGTAACTTTTAGAATCACTTCATTCATAATAATATACCTCTACATCTAAAATATCTTGATTTAAAATCGCGCTTATTGGAGTTTGGTACATATCTTTAGAGTTAAGTGCCTCATTATAAACAGCTAACTTCTTTTTTCCCTCAAAATGAAGATAAAGATGTTTTGCACTCAAAATTGCAGAACGAGTTAAGCTCATACGCATATGTGGTGCTGTTTGTGGTTCTATAGATATACATAACTCTTCATTTTCTAGGTCATATGCTTCTTTTAGTTTTTTATTATTTGGAAAGAGTGAAGCAGTATGGGCATCCCCACCCATCCCTAAAATCACTACGGTAAAAGGAAACAGTGTCTCTTTTATCTTTTTTGTACACTCAAGCTCTGCGTTTTCAGCTTGTACATTATCTATAAACATCCCAACAAATTTTGCCTTACTTGCTCTATCTTGTAAAAGATGCGTTTTCACTAACTTCTCATTACTGTCATCATCCGAAGGTGAAACCCATCGCTCATCACAAAGACCAATACTGACTTTTTCCCACTCTATATTGGAGAGCCTAAGTTTTTCAAAAAGTGGCTTAGGAGTGCTTCCACCTGAAACTATGAGGGAGGCTTTACCATGGGTATCTATAGCATCTTGAAGTTGCTCTGAGATGCTCTGACTTAGTTTTTCTATCAGTTGAGACTGAGCTGTAAAGGGATGAATATTTCTACTCATCGTGCCAACTTCTACCATCTCTTGCTATGAGTTGCATAGCGGCACTCGGACCATCAAGACCTGCACTGTAACTTTTCATAGAGACAATATTTTCCGCCCAACCCTCTAAAATAACATCAGCCCATTTCCATGCAGCCTCAACCTCATCTAAACGCATAAACAAAGTTGGATTAGAGCGTATAACATCAAGTAAAAGACGCTCATATGCATCTGGCTTATGTGTAGTTTGCAAGGGTGTATTTAGCTCTAAATCAACTTGCTGAAGTCTCATCTGATCACTTAACCCAGGGATCTTGTTCATCAGTTTTAACTGAATACTCTCTTTTGGTTGCAAAGATATAACAAGTTTGTTCTCTGAGATACAACTCCCTTTATTCGCAAAAATAGAGTGCGGTACATTTTTAAACTGTATAACTATCTCTGAGTTTCTTCCACGCATTCTTTTTCCACTACGAAGATAAAACGGCACACCATTCCATCTCCAGTTATCTATATCTACACGAAGAGCGGCAAAAGTCTCTGTTGTACTCTCACTCATCCCCTCCCCTTCGAGATAACCGGGAACTGGTCCACCCTCACTAGAGCCTGCTGAGTATTGAGCACGAACTGTTTTTTGCTCTATATCTGCGGGGCTCATAAGACGAAGAGAGCGTAAAACTTTTACTTTTTCATCACGCACACTATCCGCTTCTAAAGAACATGGTGGCTCCATTGCTACAAGGCAAAGTAGTTGCATAAGGTGGTTTTGAATCATATCACGCATAGCGCCGTACTCATCATAATAACCCCAACGCCCCTCAACACCAACGCTCTCAGAGACGGTAATCTGAACATGGTCTATATTACTTGAATCCCAAAGTGGCATAAATAATCGGTTTGAGAAACGAAGAGCCATAATATTTTGAACTGTATCTTTACCAAGATAATGATCAATTCTATATATCTGAGACTCTTGAAAATACTTTAGTACTTCCACATTGATTTTGCGTGATGACTTAAGGTCACGCCCAATAGGTTTTTCAAGAACAACCCTACTTTGAGAAGTTATCAACTCAAACTTACTCAAAGATTTACAAATAGAGCCATAAAAACTAGGGGAAGTAGAGAGATAATTCACTCTTTCTCTATCTGGGTATTCTTCTAGTAATGATTGCAGGTTTTTATAACTCTTCTCATCATCAAAATCAATCTCAACAACATGAAGTTTTTTTGAAAACTGCTCAAACTGAAGCTCATTAAAATCTTTTTTTGTTAAAAACTCCTGTAGTTTTACCTTGATTAAGTCAATATGCTCTGACCTACTCATATTTTGTCTAGCAACAGTGATAATTCTACTTTCACTATTTAAATACTTGTCATTACATAAGTGATAAAAAGCAGGCATCAACTTTCTAAAAGCCAAATCACCATGACCACCAAAAATCGTAATATCACATAAATTTTCTACTATTTCCATAAAACTTCTTTTTTTATTATTGATTTGAGGAATTATAACTTAATACTCTTACTTTTGTTATCAAAACTGGATATAATTTCACTGTATGGGGACGACTTGGCTTCGACAGGATCAAGTAGCGTCTAATTGCATGTCGGACTGAGCATTTCCGTTACGCGGCTCACAATTGCTTAAACGCAAACAATACAAATTACCGCCCAGCTTTAGCAGTAGCTTAAGTTTTACCCCCTCTTAGAGGACGGGCTGCTTCACCTATGGACTCTAGATAAATAGGATTCGAAGTATAACCCCTATGTAGATATATATTGGGTCTGTCTCAGCTCAATACGAATCCCGAGACTCGTCTTGTGTAGCTTTGCAAGTTTGTGCGAAGCAAGATTAAACATAAACAACTTCTCTAAGCATGTAGAGATTAGGCGTAGCTTGGTTTTGGACTGCGGTTCGATCCCGCACGTCTCCACCATTCTTTTATATAAAAACTCTAACAAATTTTCTTTATCAATCAAAATAACTACTAAGTTGTGTTAAAATTCACAAATTTTATTTCAAATGGATACAAATGTTTAAATTTAAAAAATGGATATATTTAGCAATAGTGTTGGTACTGTTTTATTATATATTTATCGTAAATATCTGGGTTACACTCTCAATTATTGCTTCTTTATATGTTGCATTTAGACTTTATAAGCTTTATGCTAAAAATAAATTAAGAAAAATTTCAAGTTCTAAAGAGTTATTTAGAGAGAGTGAATTGGGACTTTTCATAGCACTTGTTGCAAAAGTAGCGAAAGCCGACGGAAGAGTTCAAGAGCTAGAAGCACAGCTTATTGGTATGATGTTTGATGATATTTCTAAAATTTTTCCAGATAAAGAGAGAACAAAAAATATCTTAAAAGAGATATTTAATGAAGAAAAAGAGAAAGATGATGATACGAAGGAGATTGCAGCTTCACTCAACAAACTACTTGGTCGCAGTAGATTAAAACGAAAACAGTTTGTAGAGTTTTTAATTCAACTTGCATTTATAGATAATGGGATTAGTTCCGATGAAGATAGAGTCTTGCGTGAAATTATAGATGAGTTAAACATCACAAGTGATGAATATGCCACAATGCTGAGTAAATTTGAAAAAATGATGAAAAACAAGCACCAAACTATGAGCATTGAAGAGGCATATAAAATTTTAGGAGTTGATGAAAGCGATGAGATGAATCATATCAAAAAAACTTACAGAAAACTTGTTCGTCAATACCATCCAGATATTATAAAATCGCAAGATAAAGATGAGTTATATATGGAGGAAGCAACTGCAAAAACTCAAGAGATAAATCAAGCATATGAGAGAATCAAAGAGGGACGAAAATAATAAAACTCTAAAGTAATTTTCAATTTTTCGTACTTTTTACGCCAAACATCTAAAAAACGATATATTTTTCATAAAAATAGCTCTTAAAAACAAAAACAGTATAGAGATAGATGGTGCAAAAATAAAAAATTTATATTCTTTGATATAATAATTATATCAAAGATAGTGAAACCAAATCGTAATATTAAATATGCTATTATTCGCAATATAATTTGCGTAAAGGCAAAAGGGGATAAATAGAATGGGACTAAGCAACAAGCAACTACCAAAAATCGGATTTTTATATCTTGATTATGTACTGAGATTTTTTGATCACTCAAACTTTAAGGGATGGCCAAATAAAATAGAGACTGTAACATACCATTGGAAAAATGATAAAGCTAGATTTATCAAAGAGGTGAAAAGAAAAAAAATCGATGTTCTTATCGGAAATATCCCTGCAACTGCTTATGAAACTTTTAGAGAGATAGCTAGAGAGCTTCCTCATGTAAGATTTATCCCATCTATGGATACGCAGTTTTCTAATAAATCAAAAGAAAATGTTACAAGATTTGCTTGGAAATACGATCTTCCTATCCCTAAAACATACATCTACTACAACCACGCTAATGCTGATAAATTTTTAAAAAAATGTAGCTATCCTAAGATAATTAAAAAATCTTACGGACCATCAAATTATGGTGGATATTTTGTTCATAAAGTAGATAGCTACAAAGAAGCTAGAGATTTGTATGATGATAGAAAATATCATCCTCAATACTTTCAAGATTTTGTACCTATGGAAGCTGACATTCGAGTAATGCTCATAGGTCATAAACCTGTATGTGCATTTTGGAGACGCGCACCAGAGGGTGAATGGTTAACAAACACTTCACAGGGTGGAAGCATGGACTATATGGATGTACCAAAAAATGTTCTTGATTTAGCGGTTAAAGTATCTAAGGCAGCAAAAGCTGAGTATTGGGCTTGTGATGTAGCTTATGGTAAAGATGGAAAGGTTCGTATTTTAGAGTGTGCTACTGCATTTGCGGCATTCCCATACATCAGAGACTGGATTGGCCAGTATATCATGTGGAGTTTAAGTGAGGGTAGATTTAAAAAGCCTCACACTCCAATGTTTAACTGGGAAGAGTTAGGAAAAATGGACAGTTCAATTTTGAGAACTCTAAGACATATTCACTTTGGTAAGTTTAGCCCTAGTTATGATGGGGCTTATTTTGGTAAAAAGAAAAAATTATATGGCAAGAAAAAAGTACACTTGCATGAACTTGACACAGTATATAAGATGTATGATGTTAAAGAGAGAAAAACTGAAGAGTGGCCAAGTGAAAAATGGAACTACCAAGATAAACTAGCACTTAAGCCGTCAAAATCTTTAAATGCAAAAGGTCCTAAAAAGAAAGATGTTCCCCATCCAACAAAAGACGAATCAACTGAATCTAGCTCAACTAAAGTTACAATAACCAAAGATGAGTTAAGTGAAATTTTGACATCTGTAGATGGGATAGGGAACAAAAAAGTTTCTAATATTTTAAATCACTACGCTAATACAGAAGAGGTTGTCGGCATCCTAGAACAAGATAGTACAATTTTAACTGAAGTAAAAGGTATCACTAAAAAACTAGCATCTAAAATAGCTAAAGCTTGGAACAAACTAAAAGGCAAATAATGAGTGTTAAGATAGTTATTGTAGAAGATGAAGAAGATTTACTAGAGTTGATTGAATACAACCTCTCAAAAGAGGGGTTTGATACTATAGGATTTTTAAATACAAAAACTGTTACTCAAATTTTAGAAGAGGAAGATATAGATCTGCTTATCATGGATAGAAATCTTCCTGGTGTTGAGGGAAGTGAATTTGTTCAAAATCTTAGAGAAGATGGCATCCTTACACCCGTAATTTACCTGAGTGCTAAGAATCGCGATTCTGATATAGAAGAGGGATTTAATCGTGGTGCTGATGACTATATAACAAAACCTTTTAATATGAAAGAGCTTATTTTAAGAGTAAAAGCACTCCTCAGACGAACAACAAAAAAACATAATGAAGGGCAACTGATTCACAGAGATTTGCTACTAGATAAAAGTACAAGAACACTTAGTGTTGATGGAGAAAACATCGACATCACAAAACTAGAATTTGATTTACTTTATGAGTTTATCGTCAATAAAAATAGCGTATTAGAGCGTGATTATTTACTTGAAAATGTATGGAAAGATGCTGATACATATCAATACCGAACTGTAAATGTTGCCATCAACCGACTCAAAGAAAAAATAGACCCAGACAAGACTAAAGATTATATACAAACAGTTCGTGGAGTTGGATACAAACTGTGCTAAAAATACATCATATCTTTATGCTAAAATTTGTGGGGCTTTTATTTGTCACACTGTTTATCTCATCGCTCATCAGTTATGTTTCACTAAAATCTATCATAATAGAGCACAATAAAAATCATTTAAAAAATGCTATCGTTCTAATGCAATTTGAACTTGACAATGTAAATAACCTTGATACTTACGCCACAAAAATTAACCAAAGCACAAACCTAAGAGTTACAATCATCAATGAAAATGGAGTGGTCATTGCTGAATCAAGTGCAGATAAAAAAACTATGGATAACCATGCAAACAGATATGAAATTATGCATGCAAATCAAGAAGATTTTCCATATATAATAAGGTTCTCAAAGACATTAAAAGTTGATTTTTTATATATGGCACAAAAAACTACTTATAGGGATGAAAATATCTATATCAGACTTTCAATGAACCTTGGTCAAATCATGAGTGACTTTTATTCTCTATGGTCAAAACTTGCTTTTGCATTTATAATTGTTATCTTTATCTCTTTTTATATATCTAAAAAAATGAGTGAAAAGATATTTTATGATATAGAACAAATTACAAAATATTTAGATGAAATCTCTAACAAAAATTATAAAGCGATTATAAAAACTAAAAATTTCTATGAATTTTTACAAATCTCTTTAATGCTAAAAAATCTTGTAAAAAAACTGAGCAATCGGGATAAGCAAAAGAGAAAATATACAGCAAAACTTAGACTGATGAATAAACAGAGAAATGATATACTTTCTGCTATCTCACATGAATTTAAAAACCCTATAGCATCTATAGTCGGTTATGCTCAAACACTGCAAGAAGAACCCGATATAGAACCAAAAATCCGTGATAGATTTTTAAGTAAAATCAACTCAAATGGTGAAAAAATATCTCAAATGCTTGATAGACTGGCTCTCTCTGTTAAGCTTGAAAATAATGATTTAGATATTAAGCCTAGCACATTTGAACTAAACACTCTATGTGAAGAGGTGGTAGCAAATCTCCGACTCAAGTATAGAGACAGAGAGATAACGGTTGATGCAGAAAAAACCTCTATATATGCCGATAAAACGATGATAGAGTTAGCCCTTATCAATCTTGTTGATAACGCACTAAAGTATTCCCAAACAACTGTTTCAGTAATTTTAAAAGATGATGTTGTTTATATACAAGACAAAGGGATAGGGATACAAGAGGAGTACATAGACAAGATAAGCTCCAAATTTTACCGTGTGAAAAAAAATAGCTGGGATAACTCTATGGGGATAGGTTTGGCTATGGTTAGCTACATATTAAATGCTCATAGCTCCTCCCTAAATATACAATCAAAATTTGGTGAGGGTTCCACCTTTAGTTTTAGTGTTGAAAATATGCAAAAAAAATAGCACAGAGCAATATTTTTAAGCTTTTAGTTTTTCATTCGTTATATTTTCACTGTAATTTAATTATAGGAACAATGATGAGAGACTTTCACGGAGTTATCCAAGAGTTAAAAGTATATCTTGCAAGTGATAAAAAGATAAAAATTTTAGACAAAGATGTAGCAAGTGCTCTGCAAATATCACAAGCTAATTTTGCTACCATTAAAAGAAGAAATTCAACACCATATGAAAACATATTAATATTTTGCAAAAGAGAGGAGCTTTGTTGCAATCAAATATTTTTCGAATAAATACTAAATTTTAGACTGTATTGTTACCTTATTAGCTTCAAAGAGTTCGATAGCTTTTTGCACCATCGGTTCTTGGGTAATATCTGCACTATCAAACTCTTTTGTTGACCCATCCGTCTCAGAGCAGTTTGTAACACAACTTGCATTTAAAACCTCAGCATCTTCCACCATAGAACTACTCTGAATGTTTGACATTACTGGTTGTTCTATATTTGGAGTATAACTCTCTTGTTGCGTTTCATTTTTTTTTTCACTCATCGGTTTCGAGCAGGCAACACCTTTAATAGCCGTCTCAAAACCAAAAATTTCTCTTACTAATTGCTTTATGGCAGAGTAACCGTGCTTTAGTATTTTTTTACCCTCATCATCTGCACAACTCTCCCATGTTAAAACATTTTTCTCATAAGATATAAAAGTAATACTCGATTCAAAACACTCACCGAGTTCATAACTTCTATCTTTTATGCGAAGAATCAAATCATGAAACATATCCCTATTAGGATCAGTAATTTGGACTGGCTCACTTACAATTTCTGGTTCTGCTGCTTCTTGAGTGGGTGTAGGCTCTTGTATCTCCTGTGGAGCTTCAACTGTAGCTTCATGATTTTCATGAGCATTGATTAATTCTGGTCTTTGCACCTCTTTTTGTAAAGACTCTATCATCTGGTCAATCTCTTTGATGCGAAGTGCTTCAATCATTTTGAAAAAGATAAGTGAAAGGACAAAAGAACCATCAGCATTAATACTAAATAGATATTTAGCATCACTTAAAATTCTAAAAAACCTATCTAAAACAAGGGTTGAGAAAAGTGCATCTTGATTATACATCCTCTCTTTTAGATAAGCGATAAGCTCATCAACAACCATCTCAGCTTCATAATCTTCTAAAATTTTTGTATATTTAACAAGCCCTGCGTAATCTTTTGCAAAAACTGCATTGAAAAGCTCTGTTATGAACTTAGGGTCAACAAGTCCTAGCATATCGGTTACTGTGCGAACATCTACATGATTTTTAGAGTAAATAATCGCTTGGTCAAGTAATGTTAGGGTATCTCTAAGGCTTCCACTTCCACTTCTAGCAAGAATCTCTAAAGCATCATTTTCATATTCAATCTTTTCAAGGTGAAGAATATGCGCTAAATGATCAATCACTTTCTTTGTAGCGATACTTTTAAATCTAAAGTGTTGCGTACGGCTAAGTATTGTAGCAGGAAGCTTTAAGGGGTCTGTGGTTGCTAAGATAAACTTCACATACTCAGGCGGCTCTTCAAGGGTTTTTAAGAGTGCATTAAAAGCCTCTTTTGTAAGCATATGCACCTCATCTATGATAAATATTTTATATCTAGCAGATGCAGGTTTATACTTTGTTTGCTCAATTAAATCTCGTATATCATCTATCTTACGCGATGACGCGGCATCCATCTCCACAATATCCATATGTCGATTTTCAACTGCCAATATACAATTTTGACAAACTCCACAGGGCTGGTGTGACATCCCCTGCTCACAAATAAGAGCCTTTGCAAAAATACGAGCAGTAGATGTTTTACCACTTCCTCTAAGACCAGAAAAGAGATACGCATGAGAGAGACGGTTTGAATCAAGTGCGAGGGAGAGAGTTTGAGCTATAGTTTCTTGACCTATAAGCTCATCAAAATTAGATGGTCTATATTTTCTTGCTAATACTTCAGAAGACTCTTTCACTAATCACACTCCATATTTAAGTACAATGATTTTAGCATCTTAAGAGTTAAATTATCATCAAAATATATAATTTTTTTACTAAGATAGAAGACAACTTACACAGAGGTGACATGGTTCTTGTTTTGCCGTTTTTTTCTGCTTAGCTAAAATATGGTTTATACTATCAAGGGTTCTCCCTTTTGAGTTTTTATGAGTAAAAAGAACTGATCCACTCACACTTAACAAAGGAAATTTTTTGATATTATTATCTCTATCTTTTGAAACTATATATCCATTTTTTTTGTCCTCTGCTGAGTAAAAGCCCTTCACATCTATTGTGAATTTTGATATTATTTTTTTTATACACTCTAAGTAAAAATTTTCATTTTCTTCTGTACACTTTACCCCTACAAAAAAGTCATCGCCACCTATATGTGCTTTAAAAAATTCCTTTTCTAAATGCTTCTTCAATAAATCTGCAAAAAGCTGAATCACTCTGTCCCCATTTCTAAATCCATAAACATCATTGAAAGCTTTGAAGTTATCTAAGTCAAAATAACATAAAAGATAAGAATCTTGAGTCAAAATCGATTGTTCAATATACTTTTCAATCATTATATTTCCAGGAAGTTTTGTTAATGGATTTTGCTCCCTCGCTTGCAATATATTTTGCTCATTTATTATTGTAATAATTGCTCTGGCTGATAAAAAACCATAATACTGAGAATTATTTGTTATTATTATCCCTACAGATTCTGAATCATTAGAAAAAATTTCTATTATCGTAAGTATGTCACTATTGATATCTGCACTACCACATCTTTTTATGAGATTTTTTATCTTTGTTTTTTTACTGTCATTTAAAAGTAAAGCTCTCCCATATTGAGAGTAGAGATAGCCCTTGATTTGACTTTCATTTATAATGCCAATAGGTTCATTATGTAAATTAACAATAGGCAGTATTGATGTCTCTTGATTAGTTCTAAAAAAATCTATAACACAACTCGCTTTGCTTTTTATATTGAGTGCCTCTGTTTTATCAAGGTGCATTTTTATCTGATAATTAGTGTCAGAGACTCTTCTATCGTCTCTTACTAAATCTACAATGTGTGGATAAATCGGTAATATCTCTTTTGTATTTTTAGTTGGTTTTTGAACCAAATATCCTTGTAATAGATGACATCCTATATCCTTACATACTAATAGTTCTTCTCTTGTTTCAACACCCTCTGCCACAACTCTTACACCAAGCTGTATTGCTAAATGTGTAATATTTCTAACCATAAGTTTTTTCTTAAGATTTTTTTCTATATTGTTTAGAAAAAATCTATCTATCTTTAAAACATCTGGAGTGGAGTCATACAATAACTTATAGCCAGAATGTCCTATGCCAAAATCATCTAAAGCTATTGAAAAATTTTCATCTTGATAGTGACTAACAACTGTACCAATATCACACTCTTTAGCTATCTCTTGTCTTTCTGAAATTTCAAAGCAAATATTATCTTTTTTAACACCATATTTTTTTAATATTTTTTCTGTATTGCCCTCTTTAAAGTTTTGCATTTCAAAGATTCTATTATCAAGATTATAAAATAGTTTTATATTTTCATGCCTCTCAATAGTTGTAAACTTCTTTATAGCCTTTTCTCTTAAGTATATGTCAAAAGTATAAAGTAAATTTTCTTGATATACTTTATCAAAGAGGGAAAATATTGACTGGAATCCAATCTCCTGAAAGTTTCTTAAAAGAGCCTCAACTGCATATAGTTTACCTGTATGAATATTCAATATTGGTTGAAAAGCTATATCTAGCATCTCTAAATTTTTTTGCCATCTTTTAGGTAATTTATTTTTCATTCTAAACTATACTATTTTTTCATTACATAATGGATACTTTTAATAGAGAGAATTGCTATATAATATTTGAACAAAAAATGATAACTATCATCACTAAATAGGCAACCATGCAGATGCAATTTTTTTAAGTGCATCTGGATTTTCTGAAGCAAAAAATTTCAATGTTGGTTCCTTGTATTTACGGGTAAAATCAAACTTTTTTTCTAGGTACTCAACTATCGCTTCACCAGAATGTATAAAGATAGTGCCTTTATCAAAGTAATTTTGTAAAGCAGGTAAGATAATTGGGAAATGGGTACACCCTAAAATGATAGCATCTGGAGTTTGCATCTCTTTAAAGTAGTGCTCAAATGTCGCTTCTAAAATATCACCGCTGTAAATCTTCTCCTCTACAAGAGGAACAAAAAGTCCTGTAGCTTTTGCTTGAAGATTATTAAACCCAAGCTTATTGAGGTTTTTTTCATATGCTTTTGAGTTTATAGTTGCATTGGTACCTAATATTAAAATATTTGATTGTTTGTTTTTAAGTGCATTTGCCGTAGCTAATGCTCCAGCTTCAACCACCCCGATAACTGGACAGTTTGAGCTTTCTCTCATCTCATCAAGAGCATAAGCACTTACAGTATTACAAGCAACTATAATAAGACTTAGCTCAAAGTTTTTAAAAAACTCAACTGCCTCTATAGCATAGCGAATAATGGTGTTTTTATCTTTAATCCCATAAGGGACACGGGCTGTATCTCCGAAGTAAATTATCTCTTCAAATAACTCATGCTCAAGCATAGATTTAACAACAGTTAAGCCACCAATCCCACTATCAAATACACCAACTTTCACAATCTGCCTTTAGTTGGTATTCATACTTTCTAAGAACTCTTCGTTTGTAGCTTTTTTGCCCATGGTGTTGTAGATAAATTTAAGTGCTTCAACTTCATTATCTTGTTTATGCAACATCTGACGAAGGATAAATAC
This sequence comes from Sulfurimonas sp., assembly GCA_026988315.1. Taxonomy (GTDB): domain Bacteria; phylum Campylobacterota; class Campylobacteria; order Campylobacterales; family Sulfurimonadaceae; genus Sulfurimonas. The sequence continues at coordinate 41,328 of JALSLJ010000077.1, forward strand.
TTTTTGTAGCACCTCGGGACCAATAAGAAGCTCATCTTTTCTTGTTCCAGATTTAAGAATATCAATCGCAGGGAAGATTCTTCTCTCAGCGATTTTTCTATCAAGAACAACTTCAGAGTTACCTGTACCTTTAAACTCTTCAAAGATAACTTCATCCATACGACTTCCTGTATCTACAAGCGCTGTAGCAATGATAGTTAAACTGCCACCGTTTTCAATGTTACGAGCAGCCCCAAAGAAGCGTTTTGGTTTATGAAGAGCGTTTGCATCTACACCACCTGAGAGTACTTTACCGCTTGAGGGTGTTACGGTGTTGTAAGCGCGTGCAAGACGGGTGATAGAGTCAAGTAAAATTACAACATCTTTTCCTAATTCAACTCTTCTTTTTGCTTTTTCTATCACCATCTCTGCAACTTTCACATGGTTTTTTGCAGGCATATCAAAAGTTGAGCTGTAAACTTCGCCCTTAACACTTCTTTCCATATCAGTTACCTCTTCTGGTCTCTCATCAACTAGAAGAACCATCAAGTCAATTTCTGAATGATTTGCAGTTATACCATGAGCAATCTCTTTTAAAAGTTCGGTTTTACCAGATCTTGGAGGTGCAACAATAAGACCACGCTGACCTTTACCAATAGGTGAGAAAAGGTCCATCATTCGTCCAGTAAGACCTTTTTCTCTATACTCTAATTTAATCTGATCTAGTGCATAAAGCGGTGTAAGGTTTTCAAAAAGAGGTCTTTTTTTACTCTCTTCTGGTGGTAAACTATTTACAGCTTCTATCTTAATTAGAGCATAATATCTCTCTTGATCTTTTGGAGGGCGAACTTGACCAGTTACAACATCTCCATTTCTTAGTGCAAATCTACGAATTTGTGTATTTGAGACATATGCATCATTTATACTCTCATTAAAACTTTTATCAATTGAGCGGATAAATCCATAACCATCTTGCATTATCTCTAAGATACCACTAAAAAGGATAAAACCACCTTGAGCAGTTTGTGCTTTTAAGATCTCAAAAATAACATCTTGACGCTTTAACTCATTTGGATGTTCAACTTTTAACTCAGTTGCTATTGTTACTAAATCTTCAATACTTTTAGTACGAAGTTCATCAATCGTTGTACCTTTAACAGGCGTATGTGATCTTGTTTTATTGTTTTGCTTATTCTGTGGTTTAGAATTTTTGCGAGGTTGGTGTGAATTGTTTTCACTCATAAAGTAACTACCTTAATGTTTTTGGATTTTGTTCAGGAGGGAAGTAAAAGTTTTTTTTTGTTGATGTTATTTTACACTATTAGTTAAGCAAAAGTCAAGTTTACGCTAATTTTATAGTTAGTTTTCGTATTTTATACATTTAAAAGTTAGTCTGTATTATAATTAAAGAAAATAAGGGGGAGTTTCATGTTTGTTTCATCGTACAGTACATATATCAGCACCAACTCCTCCAATAAGAGCACTAAAGATAAGGTTCAAACCGCACAAAACTCTTCTACATATACTTCAAAACCCGAAGAGACTCCAAAAACTACACTTGCAAGTTCTGCTATACAAATTGATTATATTTCAAAAAGTAAAACATTTCACAATAAACTAGAAGCCCAGCTACAACAGCGCCAACTTCAAAATCCAAATGACAAAGAGATTGCAGAAACTAAAAACAGAGTTACAGAGTTTAGCACTCACAAATCCCTACAAAGTGCAAAACAGGCATATAGTGAAAACTCCAAAATCTTTTCTCTTTTTAAAATACCACAACCTACTCTCGACCAAACACCAAAAACAGATAAGAGAACTTCTCTTGAGATACAAGAGATACAAGAGCAAAACTTACGCCATGTTATGGTAAATACTTACATACAAAATGACAAGTATTACCAAATAACGGCATAAACTATTTCATAAAAATACTAAATTTTTTCTCGCCACATCTAACTGTGTTATATGCTTCTTTTGATGTATTACAAAAGTCTTTTTCATTATGATTAAAACTTGCATAAAAAGGTGCCTTAGTAGCACTAATACAAACTTTACCCCAATCACCACCTTTAAAATTATCTGAACATAAACTAGAAAAATTTTCAAAACCGTAGTACAAACTTCTATGTCCATATTTTTTATTAGTATAGGAATCAAAAGCATCTATTATTACTTTTCCTCGACTATAGGACATCGGGTGTTGCACTTTCCAGTCACTTGGTGTTTTAAAATTATATGCTGAGAGTTGTCTATTTCTATTATCATATGAAATCATGGTATATGTGGAGTTTTCTATAAAACTATACGGCAAGTCATAATCAAACTGAGTTTGCTTATAGTTTTCATTATCTGCTTGCCATACTCTAGTCCAACCACCACTAGCTAATCTCATCTCACAATATACATTGTATTTCTTATTGTCAATAAATATATCGTAGTAGCCACTTTTAGCATGTGGTAAGCTATCTTTTATCTCTAAACATGAAGAGAAGGTGCCAGCAACTTCTTGTGCAACTTTTTTAGCTTCTGCAGGTCTATCTCTATATACTATCTTTTCTTTTACAATTACTTTTTCAACAACTACTGGTCTGTCTTTATAAACTACTTTCTCTTTGATTATTACTTTTGGAGCAGGAGGAACTTCCTCTTTACAATCTCCAAAATCACAATCCAGATCATCAAAAGCTTCTGCTGCTGCAGAGTTAGCACGCTCATAATAAGAAGCTTGAGCAATAGTAAAAACACTTAACATAACTAAAATAATCTTTAACATTTATTTTCCTTTGTAACCTAATAGCTCATAATATAATATTTATAATTAATTAAAGATAAATACTTACTCTTCCTCTATCCAAGCATCCGTTTTAAAAATTCTTCCATCATCAAAATACTTGAGTTTAAAAGCCTTAGTACACTTGCCATCACTAAAATCCATAACCGCTATTTGGAGAATCTTTTTACATGATTTAGGTATATCAAAATGCCCTTTCATCCCTGTGAGGA
>JALSLJ010000078.1 GCA_026988315.1 Sulfurimonas sp.
AGTCTATTTACTTGCTTAGTTTTCAATGATCTCAAACATCACATCTACTTCAACTCGAAGTCTATCTTCAACCTTTTAAATTAGGTCTCTGTGTTTGTGGACGGGAATTATAGGGGGAATTAGCTTAAAGAATGTTTAATTTGTGGAAGAGTTTGGAGTTTTGTTTATTTGGCCAAATCAACTGCTATACTTCAGCTATCCACCCACCACCTATTAGTCTATCATCATCGTAAAATACTGCAGCTTGTCCTGTAGCAACACCAAAAACACTAGTTTTTAAAGTCACATATGCTTTATCATCTTTTATTTCAACATGACATGGAACTGCTGTAGTTCTATATCTTAGTTTTACAGTAGTATTAAACTCTTGTAAGTCATTAAACATATTGAGATTATCAAGCACTACACTATTGCATGCTAACTCTTCTTTTTTACCAACTACAATTTGATTTTTTTTGGCGTCAATACTTAAAACATAATGGGGATCATGAGCACCCTTTACAGTAAAACCTTTTCTTTTTCCAATTGTATAGTGCATATAACCCTTATGTTCACCCACTACATTTCCATACTTATCAAGAACTTCACCAATATTATCTACATCTACATAATCTTTCAATAAATCTGTATAAGTTGTTTCAACAAAACAAATTTCACTTGATTCTGCTTGGCTTGCAAATGTTTCAAGTCCTTCTATAGAAGCAGCTATTCTTTTTATATCAACTTTCTTTCTACTCCCTAAAGGAAACATTAATTTTGGTAAATTTTCTTTATTTACATAAAAAAGAAAATAACTTTGATCTTTTGTATCATCATCAGCCTGATAAAAATATTTACCATCACATTTTATATAATGTCCAGTAGCCACAAAATCTGCACCGATGCTATTGGCAAACTTAACCATTTCACCAAATTTAAGATTTCTATTACATAAAGCGCAAGGGTTTGGTGTTTTACCTTCAGCGTAAGTATCTATAAATGGTTGGAAAACTTTTTCATTAAATGTCTCTTGTAAATCCAATACATTTAATTTTACACCTATAAAGTCGGCAGCTTTTTGAGCACGAGCTTGATGTATCTCATGATAACCCGGTTTAGAGTGAAGTTTCATGTATAAACCTTCTACTTCATAGCCTTCTTCTTGTAACATCAATGCAGAAACAGTTGAATCTACTCCCCCACTCATGCCAACTAAAACTTTTTTCTTCATAATAAACTCTTTATTCTTTTATTTATTCTTATATTTTGATAATGAAGTCAATGATTTATAGTATTGTGTCTTATCTAAACCAACCTCTTCAAGCAGTTCAATCTGCTTTACTAAAGATTCTTCAATCTCATTAACAATACATTCTAAATCATCTGTTAATCGTATTATCTCAAAATCTTTTTTATCAATCATCCCATTATACCTAAGCTTATTCTCAATAAAATCTAAAAGCGGTGTATAAAACTCTATGCCTACTACAAAGATTTTAACACCAGTTACTTTTTTTGTTTGAACTAAAGTAAGCGCCTCAAACAGCTCATCTAAAGTTCCAAATCCTCCTGGAAAGATCACATATGCCATTGAGTATTTCACTAACATCACTTTTCTTGAGAAAAAATAATCAAAGCTCAACTCTTTTGTGGTATATTTATTCGCTATTTGCTCAAAGGGCAAATCAATATTTAAGCCAATCGAGTCAACATCTTTATGCTCTTTTGCACCTCTGTTTGCTGCTTCCATTATGCCAGGACCACCGCCTGTCATAATATTAAAACCTCTTAATGCCAACAATGAAGAGAGTCTTTGTGATTCTTTATAATAAAAATCATCTTCGTCAACTCTAGCACTTCCAAAAATTGTTACTGTTGGACCAAGCTCACCTAGTTCATCGAAACCTTTAACGAAATCAGCAATAATCTTAAATACACTCCAAACATCTGCAGACTTTATATCCTTTATGTATCTTTTAGTTAATTCTTCTTCTCTTTTTTGCATTTAATCATGCCTTTAAGCGAGTGAGTCTCTCTCTTTTTGTACCAATTGTAGTTATCTGGACACCAAAATTACCATCTACAATAACAACTTCACCTTGTGCTATTACATGATTATCTACTAAAATATCCAAAGGATCATTTGCCAACTGATTTAACTCAATAACAGAACCTATGTCCATATTTAAAACATCTTTTAAAAGCATCTTTTTTTTACCAATTCTTACTCTAACCGGAAGCTTAACATCCATGATAAGCGCAATATTATTTATCTCGTCACTACTTAATTTAACATCTGAGGAAAAATCTTCATCTGAGGGTGCCATCTCATCAAGTATAGAATCCCCACTAGATTCAGGTGAACCAAACAATGCATTATCGAGTTTTTCATCTATAATAAACATGAGGAGCGATTTCAAAGGGTCTATTCCAAATTTATATACAAACATCTTGCTAAAATGTTCTAAGCTTACTTCAGATTCATCATTGACAAACTCAATACTTTCAATTTTAAAAGATAAAACAGGAATCTCTTTTTGAGCAGAAAGAGTGTTACTTATGGCACCAAAAATATTAGAGACAATCTCTTTAGTAGCATCTAAATCATCATCACTTACATCTTCTCTATCACTCGCTTCTTCACCCATCATCATATCTGATAATGATGCGCTTAAATTTGGAGGTAGTGCAACCATTGCAGAAGCATCTATATCTCCAGAAACACTCAATTTTAAAAGCACTATAGGGGGAATTATATTTGAAAGTATGGTTAATTCCTGCTCTTCATTTAGTTCTAGTGTAGGAGCTTGACCAATAAGTGCTTCAATAGTGCCAACAGTTTCATCTTCAAATAATTTAATAAAATCACTCATTTACATACTCCTACTTAATCTTCATCATCATAGTCATCTTTTTCTTCATCAATAATATCTCTTACATTGGAAATTTTTTCATGCCGTTTAAACTCAAAATTTTCTAAAGCGCGTTTTACTGCATCTTTTTCTGTATCTATCACTTCTGTGATTTGGATAGATTTTCTAAAGCGCCGCAGTCCAATTTCACCTTTAAAACGCTCTTTTCCATCTATTCTTACTGTTACTATATCATCTGCCGCTGCAGATAATCTTACAACATCTCCAACACTTAAGTCCAAGATATCTCCCATAGTCAGTTCTGCATCACCTAAATTTGCTTCAACATTTACTTTTGCACCACCAAGTAATACTTGAAGTTCTGCGTTTCTACTTTTTTTAGAGCTTGTCTCATTCAACATCAAATCACGCGAAGCTAATTTAGGCAATATTGGTTCTAAGGATATAACAGGATAGCAAATATTCATCATACCTGAAGAGTGTCCGATAATTATCTCCATTACCACCATGACAACAATCTCATTTTGTGCAACAATTTGAACAACATTTGGACTTGATTCTTTAGACTCAATTGTTGGATAAATATCCATAACTGGCCCCCAAGCCTCTTTTAAAGTGCTCATCATTACTCTAAGTATAGTTTCAAAAAGACTCAATTCTATATCCGAGAACTCTCTATTTGCATCAAAGGGCTCACCTTTTCCACCTAAAAGTCTATCTAACATAGGAAATGCGATAGAGGGATTTATCTCAATAACACCGCTTCCTTCAAGTGGTTTTACAGAAAAAACATTAAAACTAGTTGGATTAGGCAACGACATTAAAAACTCACCATATGTCATTTGATCAACTGAGTGAAGCTGAATCTCAACGATTGAACGCATAATAGATGAAATTTGTGAAGCTAAAGATCTTGCCATTTTATCATGCACCCCGCGAAAAGCTCGAAGTTGCTCTTTTGATACTCTATTTGGTCTTTTAAAATCGTATAAAGTCACCTGCCTTTGCGGAAGAAGTTGATCTTCGGATCCTTCTAAGACATTATCACCCTCATCCTCAACAACATCTAAGAGGGCATCAATTTCCTCTTGTGAAAGTATATCTGCCATTTTATGCTCCCACACTCTCTTTAATTTTATGGATAATTGATTTATGAATTTGTGAAATTCTTGATTCTGTAATATTTAAAACTTCACTAATCTCTTTAAGTGTCAACTCCTCAAAATAGTATAACTGAATAATTAACTGTTCTCTCTGATTATACCCTGATAAAACCTTTTTAATAACATCTATCAACTCCTCTTTCTCAATATGAGCTAAAGCAGCTCCTTCATCTCCAACATGAAGTTGATCGTGGAGAGGCATCACTGTGTATATACTTGAAGCCACTCTTGCATCATGAATTTTTGCAACACTCTCATCAAGAATTTCAGCCAACTCTTCATCCGTTGGCTCTTCATCATGAAGCAATCTATACTCTTCTACAGCATAATCAATTGCTTTTATTAACTTTCTGCTTGCTCGACTTAAGATATCAAGACTTCTCAAATAATCAAGCATCGCTCCATACACTCTTTTTTTAGCATATCCCCAAAAAGAGTCATTTAAACTTTCATCATATCTTCTTGCAAGCTTTATCAGCTCTTCTGTCCCTATAGCTGAGAGATCCATAAAATCAATAGAACTTGGTAGCCTCTCTTTCAGTCTAAAAGCCATAGCTTTTACAGCAGGTAAATACTGCAGAGCTAACTCATCTTCTTTATGCTTAAGTTCATTTATGTATGAATTTGACATCAGCTTTTCTTCTTCTCTATTGTATCATTAGAGTTCATTTTAATAGCTACATCAGTGATTTTGCAGGCAGAATCAATCATTTTTTCCCGTTTTGTTATCTCATGAACAAAAAAGTCTAACTCTTTTTCATGTGAAACCTTGGGAAAATAATATGTTTTTGCTGTAATAGTTCTAAAATAAAATGCGATAATTATATGAGAAAATAGATAAAAGAAGGTCGTTATAAAAAATGTATATAATAATAAACCTTCAGCATCAAAAGATTTTAATATTCCAAAAATGATTCCAACAAAAAAACCTTGAACTGTAAAGAAATATACAAAATTTTCACCTAACATCTTTTACCCCAAAATAATAGACTCAAAAATGTTCCATCAAACGCTTAAAAAGTCCTGTTAATCCACTCTCTTGTGATGCAACAAGCACATTTCGTTCCAATTTCTTAGCAATATTATTGGCTATAAACACAATGTCCTTGTGTGGTTGCGACGAAGAATGTGTTACGCAAAACAAAGCTCTTTGTTTTACTGCAGTTGAAACTTTATCATCATTGTTTATCTTTCCTATTAATTTCAAATCTAAATCTACTCTTATATTAGCATGTGCAACTTTTTGAATCTTACCAAAAACTGCATCTGCTTCTTTTTGATTTTTTACCTGATTCATAATAACACTAATATCATTACGCAGTGTTGCTATAGTCTTTATGGTTGCATATGCATCTGTAATCGCCGCTGGATCTGGAACAGTTACAACTATTACATCATCAGCTGCATTTAAAAACATTTGAATATGTTCGCCTATCCCTGCTCCTGTGTCTATTATCATCACATCAAGCTTATCTAGCACCTGTGCTTCTTCCATAAATCTTTCAAAAAGTGCCATATTAGAATACTTGAGAATTTCATCTCCGCTTTCACCAGGAATTAAAATCAAGTTTCTTGTGATAGGGATTAATATATCACTAACCGTTGCTTCACCTTTTAATACATGCAAAATATTTTTCTTGATTTTTACATTGAACATTACATCTAGGTTTGCCAAACCAATATCTGCATCAAATATCCCAACATTCAGTCCACTTTGAGATAAAACATAAGCAAGGTTAGAGCTAATTGTACTTTTTCCTACTCCACCTTTCCCACTTGTAATAGCAATAAATCTAGTTTTTTTTGATCTTTTTGGTGCACTTGAAGCAACAAGCTCTTCAAGCTTTTCAGCTTGATTGCCTATCATACTTTGCTCCTATTAAATCCATTTAGCAAACACTCCACTAAAAAGTCACTACTTGCAAAAACCAAATCCTCAGGAACCTCTTGTCCGACAGAAAAATAACTTATAGGCTTTTTAGTTTCATATGCAAGGGAAAAAATATTACCAAAGCCTCTTGTTTCATCAAGTTTAGTAAACATCATAGTGTCTATACTTAAAGATGAAAAATTATCATATGTGATTTTGAGATCATCATATTTAATAGAACTAGGTACTACTAAGACAACATCCACGCTAAACTCTGTATCATTTGCCTCTAAACATTCATAAATTTTCTCTATTTTTCCTTTATCATAAGGACTAGAACCCATTGTATCTATAAGAATATAATCACAATAACGCAAAGAATTTAAAGCACTTGAAAATTCTGGAGGATCGACAACTGTCTCAATACCAAGTTTCATCATTCTTGCATATTGCATCAATTGTTCAACTGCACCTATACGGTAAGTATCTAAAACTACTAATCCAACTTTATACTTTTTTTGCATTAAAAATGAATATCTAGCAGCCAATTTAGCAATAGAAGTAGTTTTACCAACGCCAGTTGGACCAACTAACATAATAACTTTTTTAGTACCTTTTGTCGGCATACTTTCAAGCCGAATAGGTATCATTTTTCTAAGTAAAGTTTGAAAATATCTTTTCACTGTTGATGAATTTTCTCTCATCTTTGCTGGCATATGTTGTAGAGTCATTCTCATAATATCGTCTAAATGATCTTTATTCATTCCACTTTGGGAAGCAAGACGATATATCTCTGCAAATTCTGCTGGAATTTGGCTCTCAATATCTGGCGACTTTTCATCCCAAAACATATTTTGGATCAACTTAACCTTATCGCCTAGTTTTGAGATTTCTGATTTTATATCTTTTAACTCTTTTGGCTCAAATGAGGCCTGTTTTGGCTTAAGAGATTTTTCTTGAGCATAACTATACATAGGCTCTTCCGCCACATCAGCTATTTGAGAAATTTGCGTAGCAGCATGAGAAATATCGTACAAAACTTCTTCGCTATGTTTTTTAATTGGCTTTTGTTCTTGTAAAGGCTTATTAATTTTTGAATATGTTGCAGCAGTTGCCTCATCTAGTCCGATAACTATCTCATAAAGCCCCTCTTTTCCAAGTCCTCTTTTATGGATTTCTCGAGTCTCTATCAGCATCCCATCATCACCAACTTCTAGCTTTGCTTTTTTAAGAGCCTCTGTTGGTGTTTTACCACTAAATGTTAAAATTTTCATGAATAAATATCCAATAAAGGGATAAGAACACTATCTCTTTTGAACCACTCTGGATGTGGTATTTGAAGTTTTGGTAAATCTACAACTCTGTTATCAAAAAAGATAATGTCCAAATCTAAAGTCCTTGGGGCATTTGCAAAACTTCTTCGTCTCGCAAATTTTTTTTCTACACGCATTAAATAATCCAAAAAAACAATAGGTTGCATATTAGTCTGCAGAACAATTATTGAATTAAAAAAATCATCTTGAGGCTTAAAACCAAAAGGAGGATTTTTTAAAATCAACGAAGCTCTTCTAATTTCAACTCTTTTATCTCTTTTCAAATAGACAAAGAGATGCTCAAACCTTCGTTTAACATCTCCTACATTTCCACCTATTCCAACAGTTACACTGTACCTGTGGGAATTACTCTTAATTTTTTTATAGCCAAAACGTAAGCCTTTAAAGGTTGTTAAACTCTCACTTAACTGACGCTTTAGATACATGAATTACTCGGCAGTTTGCGCTGCTTTTTGCTGAGCCTCTTGAGCAGCTTTAATCTCTGTCATTATTTGTGTCATTCCAACCATTGCTAAATGGTATCCAAATGGACCAAACCCAACGATAGAAGAGGAACAAACTGGCGCAATCATATTTGTTTTTCTAAACTCTTCACGACGGTGAATGTTACTGATATGCACTTCAATAGTAGGAATCCCTACAGCCGAAATTGCATCACGAATAGCGATAGAAGTATGAGTATATGCTGCAGGATTTATAATAATTCCTTGTGCATCACCAAAACATTCTTGAATTCTATCTACTAGTTCACCCTCTAAATTGCTTTGAAAAAATTCTATCTCAATTTTGTTTTGTGCTGCGAAGTCTTTCATTTGAGCATGAATTTGCTCTAGTTTCATTGGTCCGTAAATTTGTTGTTCACGAACACCTAGCATGTTTAAATTTGGACCTTGAATAACTACTATCTTCATTTTACACCTTTTCTTTTAAAAATTTAAATCTTTTAAGGACTTATTCTATCAAAATAAAGCATAATCTATTTTAAATTTAGTAAATTCCATTTTTTAAAGATTAAATATGCAAATAATATCGCCTTCATTTATATACACCGCAGATAAGTTACTCCGCAACTTATCCATAGCGTATGACAAAACCATACATAAAATCGCTCCTTTAGAGGAGTTAAAAAAAGAGTTTCCAGATGCGGAAGTTACAGTTTTGCAAGAAAACTCTCTTTTAATGCCCGGACTTATAAACGCTCATGTTCACTTAGAGTTTAGTGCCCATAAAACTGAACTAAGTTATGGTGACTTTATTAACTGGCTTTACAGTGTTATAGAAAATAGAGAAGAGCTTATTGGTGGTAGTGTCGATACAGCTATGAGAGAATCTGTTGAGAGTATGCTTGAGTCTGGGATCACAACTTTTGGTGCTGTAAGCTCACATGGAATGGATCTTGAAGCTTGTGCTAACGCTCCACAAAATGTTGTTTTTTTCAATGAACTTATCGGCTCTCAAGCCACAATGGCAGATGCACTTTTTGGTGATTTTTTATCTCGTCTGGATGCTTCAAAAGCAGTAAATAGAGATGGTTTTTATCCTGCAGTTGCTATCCACTCACCCTACTCTGTTCATCCCGTGCTTATAAAAAAAGCACTCGCTATTGTTAAAAATGAGAACCTAAAACTAACAGCTCATTTTATGGAGAGTGAAGCGGAGAGAAAGTGGTTGGATGAAAATGATGGTGATTTTAAAGAGTTCTTTGTAAATCTTCTAAAACAAAACTCTGCTGTATCTGATTCAAAAGAATTTTTAGAACATTTTAACGATATTCCAACACTTCTTACTCATGTTGTAAAAGCAAATAAAGATGAAATCAAAACAATTTCATCAAAAAAACACACTGTCATCCACTGTCCCATTTCAAATAGACTTTTAGGCAATGGAACTCTCAATATAAAAGAGTTAAATGAGAACAATATAAGATGGATAGTAGCAACTGATGGACTAAGTTCAAACTACAAACTTGACCTATTTGAAGAGATGAAGGTCTCTTTGTTTATGCACTCGGATGCTCCGCTACTAGAGTTTGCAACTGCTCTTTTAAAAGGGGTTACAGCTCATGCAGCTGATGCACTTGGACTCAATACAGGTGAAATTGTAGAGGGAAAAAATGCTGATATGATTGTACTTGACTTGGACAATGAACCAAATGATGAGTTAGCAATTCATTTGATACTTCATAGATATAATGTCAGTAAGGTTTATATAAATGGGGAGTTAAAGAAAAATTAGCACTACTTTGTTCTTACACATTCAACATATAAAGTATTTGTTTTAACGCTGAAATGTTGATATGTTTCACTAAAACTTACAAACCATGCTGCTTTTTTATAGTGTGGGTATGTTAATGCACTCCAATAATAACTTGGATTATTTAATGTACTCTCTCTTTTTTTAGCTTCATACGCATATTTTGCTAATTCAAAAAGATTGGGCAACCGCCAATCCTCTTTGCTATTTTTATTTAAATTTTTGCAATACTCTACCGCTTTGTACCAATTCATTTTGTTTTTTGTAACACCCTCAAATTCTAGTTCAGCTAATGATTGTGCATAAATAATGCTAGTAAATATTAGCAAACTGAGCAGTATCTTCTTCATTCATGAACTCTTTTTTGAGAATATTTTATTCTTTCTTAGCTTAAAGTATTAGCTAAACAACACTTATTTAAGATATAATTTCCATAATTTTACAAAGGCCTCTTAATGGAACTAATCAAAAAAATATTTCTACCTATTACTTTACCAATGAGATTTATTCAAAACCACTTTAAAGCGATGATTTTTTTGCTCATTGTGTTTTTAATATTTGCACCTGCAAGTGATGAAGATTTTACGCCACACAACCTACAACAAATCTCTTTTATAGGTCCTATTATGGATGTTAGCGAGGTTTTAACACAGATTAATGATGCTAGCTCAGACGAACATATAAAAGGTGTTTTATTAGTTGTTGATTCCCCTGGTGGTGCTGTTGCTCCATCTGTTGAGATAGCTTATGCAATAAAAAGACTCAAAGAGAAAAAGCCAGTTGTTGTATATGCAAGTGGGACACTCGCTAGTGGGAGTTACTACGCTAGTATATGGGCAAATGAAATCATAGCGAATCCAGGTTCAATGGTTGGTAGTATTGGTGTTATTATGCAAGGAGCAGATTTAAGTGAAGTTATGAGTAAAATCGGTATAAAAACGCAAACTGTTCAAGCTGGAAAATACAAAAAAGTTGGCACTACTGATAGAGAGTGGAAACCATATGAAATAAATGAACTCAATAAAGTTATCCAAGGCACATACGATATGTTTACTCAAGATGTTGCAAATGCAAGAGGGCTAGACTTTAACAAAAGAGATCTTTATGCAAACGCTCATATATTTACAGCTTCTCAAGCAGTAGAGGTGGGATTAGTTGATAGTGTTGGTGTTAGCTATGATGCAAAGCAAAAACTCATTGAACTCAGTGGGGTCAAAGAACCATTATGGAATAAGGAGAATAGATTTGACAAACTTATCAAGAAACTATCTGCTTCAGCAGCGATGAATATCTACACCCATTTTCCATCTTTAGTTTTAAAGTAAAAAGCAATCTTTTACCACTCTATTGTCACTTTTATTAAGTATAATAAATTCAATATATATACTCGGAGGTATAATAGATGCTCAATTGTGAAAATATTTACCAAAGTACCAAACAATCTATAGAGAGAAAATCATCTTCTATTTTAATTATAGAAGCTTCTAAAACCATAAGCGATACAATCTTTGTAGCCTTATCAAAAAATAAAAACAACCATGCAGAGGTTGTAAGTGACTTAGAGACAGCAAAAGAGCTATTTTTAAAAAATGACTATGATTTTGTAATTATGAACTTAAATATTTCTCTTAAAACTCCAGACAATTTAATCCAAGAGATTGCAATTCACTCCAATGCTAAGACAATCGTTCTAACAGACAAAGAAGATATACAAGTGCGTGAAAATCTCTTTCATAGTGGTGTATTGGATTATATAGTTATGGGGAACGATTTTTCATTTGTCATAAACTCTATTGAACACACTATAAGAGCAATAGAGGGTAATGTTGGAAGTAGTATTTTACTTATCAATGATTCTATTAGCATATATAAACAAATTGAAAAAATTCTTCAAATGAGAAACTATAAAGTTTTAACGGCCTCATCTGCTGATGAATGCTATCATATTTTCAAAAAGAACAATATAAATACCATTATTCTCGACATAGATTTTTCCAAAAATAATGGTTTTAATTTACTTAAGGAGATAAAAGACAAAAAGGAATTATGCCACATCCCCGTGATCATTGTATCAAAAGAGCGAAACCCTGAACTACTAAGATCATCACTAAGAAGTGGTGCTTCAGATTTTATTGCAAAGCCATTTAATGTAGAGGAGCTAACTCTAAAGATTGGTTTAGCAGTCCAAACAAATAAAAATTTTACAGAGGTTCTTTGCACTAAGAAGATACTTGATGAATATAAAGATGCGATAGACGATAGTGCTTTTGTAAGCAAAACAAATTTAAAAGGGATAATCACCTATGTCAACGATATGTTTTGTGAAATCTCTGGATACACGAGAGATGAACTACTTGGTTCTCATCATAATATAGTTAGACATCCAGATATGGACTCAAGTATATTTACAGAGATGTGGAAAACTATACAATCCAAAAAGATCTGGAAAGGTATCATAAAAAACAAGAAAAAAGATGGTTCATCGTACTATGTAAAAAGTGTTATACATCCTATTGTTAGTGCTGATGGGAATATTATAGAATATATTGCAATTCGAACAGATATAACAGAACTTGAGTCATACAAACAAATTTTACAAAAGGAGCTCAAAGTTTCTAGTAACAATTTTCATTATTTTAAACAATACGAAAATGCTATTGATACTTTTGTGGCTGTAATCAAAACAGATATAAACAATAACATCACCTATATAAATCAAAATTTTTCTCAATTAAGTGGGTATAAAGAGGAGGAACTATTAGGGGTAAACTGTCAAATTCTTCGTAGTTCAAAACATATAAAAAATGGGGACTGTGAAAAAATTTTAAAAAATTTACAAAAGAAAAAAACCATACAGTTTCTTTTTGAAAATAAGAAAAAAAATAAAAGAAAATATTTTACTGAAACAACAATATATCCACTCCTAGATGACAACGGAAATATTGTAGATTTTCTTCATCTTATGTTTGATGTCACACAAATAATAAACATCCACAAAGAACTTGAAGATACACAAAAAGAGATTGTTCATAAACTAGGAGCAGTAGGAGAGAGTCGCTCAGAGGAAACAGGCAATCATGTAAAGCGGGTTGCAGAGTATTCAAAACAGCTTGCTATGCTTTATGGACTAGAAGAAAAAGCAGCAAATCTTCTTTATGTAGCATCACCCATGCATGATATTGGAAAGGTTGGAATCCCAGACTCCATACTTAACAAACCAGCAAAATTAACAAAAGAGGAGTTTGAGATTATGAAAACTCACAGTGAGATAGGGTACAGTATTCTGAAAAATTCAAAACGCCCTATCCTAAAAGCAGCTTCAATTATCTCATATCAACATCACGAAAAATATGATGGAAGTGGATATCCTCGTGGACTATCTGCAAAACAGATTCATATTTTTGGTCGTATTACAGCTATTGCTGATGTTTTTGATGCTCTAGGGAGCGATAGAACCTATAAGAAAGCTTGGAGATTAGACAAAATTCTTGACCTTTTAGAAAAAGAGAAAGGGAAGCACTTTGATCCTGAACTCATCGACCTATTTATAAATAATCTCAATATATTTCTAAAAGTGAGAGATAGATTTAAAGATATTTAAGGGCACCTCTAAATCTATCTTATATCATATTTTTTAAGAATCTCTTTTATCTCCTTTTTTTCTACCTCTATCTTCTCTCCACTATAGATATTTTTCTCTAAAATATCTACTATTTTTTGCACTCTAGTATCATCCTTATATGGAAAAAGTTTCATTATAAGAACTTTTGGATCCTTTATAGAGACTTGCTTCTCTTTGTTTAAAATCTTCCATGGTCTTAGCAACATCACAAAGACACCCAAAACAACACCCCCCACAAATGCCAACATAATCCAAAGAGTATCTACACCACTTTTTAATTCATCTGCAGAATTATTTATCTCTGTATCTTTATCTACTTCTCTTTTTATTGTAAGCTCTTGACTTTGTTTTGCGCCATTTACTTTTATAGCTATAGGCTTTGTTTGTATAGTTTGAATCTTTGATGTGTTTGGGTTAAAAAATTTTAAAGTAAATGGTGGAATTGTAAAATCTTTATCAGAAACCAATGCAATTTTTTGAGATAATTTAGCACCACGAATACGAATCTTTTCATCAAATGAGTTTACACCATCTATATATGGCTTAAATGTTTTTACATCCTCTAAGTTTCCAACCCCTTTTACTTCAATATTTACATTTACCGCTTCGTTTACATTGATGGTTTTTTTATCTACTGCTGCACTTATAGTAAAATCGCCAACTAAATCTACTCCTGCTGGTAGTGCTTTTACTTTGATACTCAGTTCATTTGAGAAATATGTTCTCCACTTAATTTGTGGTATCCATGCTCCCCAACTATCTTTTCCTGCATCTCTAGATGCTATCTTCATCTGTGCTGGAGTGATTTTTTGCACACCCTCTCTTTGTGCAGATACAACATAAGAGAGTTTTGTAATTGTGTAATCACCTTGCTCATAACGCTGGGAATCTTTTTCCTCTTTCACCCAAAGACCTTTCAACTCCGGCGGAACAAATTTAGAGTCAACTGCATTCGCACCTGATCTTTGCTTAAAGAGTAGCACTATCTCAAACTCCTCACCAACAAAAACTTCCTTTTTAGAACTTTGAAGTATAAGCACAAAATCTGAATCTTTTGCGACATCCATAGCTTTTACTTTGACCTTTATAGGTTTTGTAAGTTCAGTAACTCCATCTATCTCAATCTCTATGGGCTTAATAGTACAACTTTTTTGAGGTGTAAACTCATAGTTTAGTATATAACTTTTTTTATACTCCCCATTGACTATCTGGATACTTGTTGAAGAGCCACTAGATGTAACATCTGAGTCACACAGAGTATAGATTGTTGGTCGTTTTACATTTTCGCCAGATACCTCTAGGTGTAAGGTTACTGCATCACCCAAAGTTACAGTTTTAGTGCTGACACTTGCAGTAACTCCTCCATACAAGGCATATGGAATTAGCAATAGTAAAGATATTAGTTTACCAAGGTTTATCATTTGTATCGTCCTCTTTAGGTTTAGAATCATTGAGCATATAGATATATGTAGAGTGTTGCTTATTTAACTCTCCAAGCCATTTTTGCTCTTCTGCATCGCTCATCTCCATAGGTTGGGTATTTTGCGGTGCAGATGATGAAGATGTTTTGTTATCTTCTTCTTTATCAAGCTCATCTAATTCAGGTTTTGATTTTTGCTCATCTTTTGTTTCATTATTCTCTTGGCTTTTATCTGAATCCTCTTTTTTATTATCTTCATCAGATTTTTGCCCTTTATCTTCTTTTTGTGAATTCTCTTTTTTCTCATCAGATTTTTCTTTATCTTGTGAATCCTCACTTGATGATTCATCTTTATTTTCAGATTTATCACCATCTTTTGACTCTTTATTATCGTCATTTTCTTTGTTCTTATCTTTGTTCTTATCTTTGTCTTGTTTTTTATCTTTTTCATCATTTTGCTCATCATCTTTTGAGTCTTGCTCTTGCTCTTTGAGAAGTTTTTTAACAGCTTCTAAATTTTCTCTCGTTTGTTCATCTTCTTTTATCTTAAGTGATTTCTCATAAATCTCTACTGCTTTTTGAAGATTTTCTACATCTCCCTGTTTTGCATAAGAGTTTCCCATATTGGAAAAGTTTTTAGCTCTTAAATCCTTGTTTTCAAAAGTAGCTTTTTCATAAGACTCTATCGCCTTAGTATAATCCTCTTGTTTGTAAAAAGCATTCCCTGCATTATAGTAACTCTCGCCATTGTTAGTTTTTTCAGCATAGTTTTTATATAGAGTTGCTGCTTTAGCATAGTCTTGTGCATCATAAGCCTCTTTCGCCTCTTGTAGCTCCATAAAATCAAACACTCCAGCCTTAACATCCGCAGTTGTAAAAAGAAGAACAAAAAGTATGAAAATAGATGGTAAGTTTACAACCTCTCTCTTACTCATAGAACTCGTAGCAATTAGTAGAATAAACAATGCTAAACCAAGTGGAAAATAAAAAAGTGGTATATATCTTGGGATCTCTTCACTCTTTAGCTCTTTTTTATCTGCTATACTTTCTATCTCTTGTAACATTGTTTTTATATCTTCATTGGATGTTGAATTCTCTATATAGACACCACCTGTAGCAGTTGCTAACTCAGATATATTCTCATTGAGTTTGGAGATAATTATGTTTCCTTTTTCTTTTATAAAACTTCCATTTGCAAGTTTGATTGGTGCACCCTTAAGCGTTCCAAGACCTAAAACAAAGACCACTATATCATGCTCTTTTGCAATTTCAATCTCTTTGGAGAAATCACTTTTATCGCCACCATCGCTCAAAATAAGAAGATATTTTTTACCCTCTTTATTGAGTGATTTGTTAACAACATCAAGCATGGACAAGAAGTTAGTACCCTTTTCTGTAATGGAATCTGTATCTAACTGCGATAGTAAAAATTCAACTGCACTATGGTCAAAACTAAGAGGTGATACAAGATAAGAGTTTTTTGCAAAAGCAATTACCCCAACCCTTTCATTTGGAGCCATTCTTAAAAGATCTAAAGCTTTTTGTTTTGCCAATTTTAAGCGGTTTGGATACACATCCTCCCCTAGCATTGAGTCTGAAATATCTAACGCTATCATAATATCTGCACTTTTAGCTTTTATGGTTATGGTGCCCTCATTTATTACAGGTTGTGCGAGGGCTACAATCATCAAAAATCCTACCAAAAACATCAAAGCATTTCTTGCTTTTAAAGTTAAAGTATTTGCGCTCACACGAAGCTTATCTATTACCTCTTGAGAGAAAAAATGCTCTTGTGATTCTTTTTGAGTAAGTAAAAGACCAAAAAGTATAAAAAGTGGAGGGAGCATATAGTATAAAAACTCTGGATGTAAAAAACTCATGCATAGCCCCTTTTATTTCTTAAATATGTATATAACATCAAAGATATTAATGCTATAAAAAGAGGATACACATAGTAGTATTTCAAATATGTAAAACTCTCACTTTTTATCTCTGATTTTTCAAGTTCATCTATCTTTTTATATACCTCTTGAAGTTCTGTGGCAGTTGATGCTCCAAAAGCAACTCCACCTGTCTCTCTAGCTATCTCTACAAGAGCTTTTCTATTGTATTCATGTGGTAATCCAATCCCTATTGGGTAAACTTTTATCCCCTCTTTTTTAGCCAGCTCAATGGCTATATCTACAGGAATTTTATCTATCTCTGGAGTGGAGTATCCATCCGTCAAAAGTATAATCACCTTAGAGTTTGATTCAGTCATCTTTAAAAGGTTTACCCCCTGAGCCAAAGATGTGTAAAGTGCTGTATATTTTCCAGCCATTGCAATTTGAAGTTGTGAGACAATACGGCTTAAAATATTTTCATCATAAGTAAGAGGCGATGCGATAAAAGAATACTCACCAAAAACTACTAAACCTATGTTATCATTGATACGCTGGAGGATAAAATCACTTACTATCTCTTTGACAACATCAAATCTATTTAAAGATGGATTGTCAGTGTCAAATCCCTCTGCTCGCATCGATTGAGAAGCATCCAAGATAAGTGCTATTTCATATCCATCTTTTGGTTCAACTTCATATGGCTCATCTTTTACAGGTGACATTAATGCAAGTATCATCATAACAATCGCTATCCATTTTAGAAAAAAGAGTAAACTTGAACTCGAAACAGCAGTTTTT
The DNA here is from genome assembly GCA_026988315.1 of Sulfurimonas sp. Classification (GTDB taxonomy): domain Bacteria; phylum Campylobacterota; class Campylobacteria; order Campylobacterales; family Sulfurimonadaceae; genus Sulfurimonas. Next base: position 17,196 of record JALSLJ010000078.1, read on the forward strand.
AAAAACTGCTGAGTATGGGGAAAATAGATAGACTGTAATCTCATTTTACAAAGTGTCGCACAGGCTATAAAAAAGAAAATTACAAATGCTAAACGAGGAAATTCAAAATAAAGACCATCAAACATCGCACATCTCTTTATATAGCTCAAAATAGCCTAAGGTTTCTTTATCAAAATCATCTACCTCTTTTTTATATTTATACCCCTCTAAGCGTCTTATGAGGTTGTTATACATCTCACTATGTCTTTGGCTATCATCTTTAAAAGTTGCCCCATAAAATGTAATATCATACGCTGCTTTTTTTGTATCTTTTAGGCTTATGGATGTTAAAAGTTTCCTATGCTCTTTTCTCACGCTATATGCATTTCGTTTTTGTATCCATTTATAAAGTAGATAGGCAATTCCAGACACTAGTATTACTGCCAAAATTGTTGCTGCTAAAAAATAGTAAAGGGAGTACTCATGTACTTCCACTATAGGTTTAATATCGTGTAGAGGGATCTCAAAGTTTTTCATTGAATCTTGCATATCTACCTGCCCTCAAATAAACGGCGAAGCTCAACACTAGCCGTACTTGTAGTATATATTTTTGTAAAGCGGATTTGATGTTTTCTAAAAGTTTCATAAAGCTGTCGATCGTGAGCTATAACTTTTTTTGCATATGACTCTACACTTGAAGAGTTGAAGTCACCCTCTAAAACTGCTCCACTCTCAGGATCTACTAAAGAGGAGAATCCCATTTTTGGCGGTTTCTCTTCTAATATATCCCTAACTATAATAGCAACAACCTCATGTTTTTTCGCAAGTAACTTAAAATCTGGAATTTCAAAAAAATCTCCAACTATAATAACAAGAGATTTTCTTTTGAGCCTTTTATATAAAATGTCTGCCATAGCTTTGAAATCCACTTTTTCATTGATCGCATAAAAGTTTAAGATTTCATCAACACTTTTTTGCACCTGGTTTATTTTTTTGCTTGGTTTTAAAAAGGATTTCATCTCGTCTGTAAAGATATAAGAACTTAATAAATCACCATTTTTCAATGTTGAGAAACTCAGTAATGCCACTATCTCAGCGATAGTCTCTTGCTTAAATTTTTTCGAGCCAAAGTGCACACTTCCATTGAGTACAGATGCCACGACAACATTTAACTCCCTCTCTTCACGAAAGATTTTTATAAATGGCTTTTGCATCTTCGCTGTAATATTCCAGTCAATATGGCGGATATCATCCCCAGGCATATATTCACGAAGTTCTATAAAATCATAGCCTTCACCCTGAAAGATAGAAGGATTGTTTCCAACCATTTCGCTAAAGACTTGTCGCCTCGCACGAACCAATATTTTTTGTAATTTACTCATTTATCACCTACCAATTAAGGTATCGCTACAGTCTCTAAAACTCTCTGAATAATCTCATCACTTGTTATCCCTTCAGCTTCTGCCTCATAGGTCAAAACTATACGGTGGCGCATCAACTCTTTGGCGATATAGGCAACATCTACAGGAGTTACAAAATCTTTACCTCTTAAATATGCCATAGCTTTAACAGCTTTAAACATATCAATACTCACACGAGGGGATGCTCCAAACTGTATAAAATCTTTCAACTCTTCTAGTCCATAAGCACTTGGATCTCTTGTTGCACTAACGAGCTCTATAATATATTCTTCAACTTCAGCATCCATATGAACTTCTTTTATCTCTCTTTTGAGAGTATTTAAGTCTTCATGTGTTACAACCGCCTCAATCTGCTCAAATTTTCCACTTGATATTCGTCTAGCGATCTCTAGCTCTTCACTTTTTGTATTGTAATCAACTACAAGCTTGAGCATAAATCTATCTAATTGTGCTTCTGGAAGTTGGTACACACCCTCTTGCTCAACTGGATTTTGAGTAGCCATAACAAAAAATGGAGGTTCAAGCTTAAATGTTGTATCGCCTAAAGTTACTTGTTTTTCCTGCATAACTTCAAGTAAAGCAGACTGAACTTTTGCAGGAGAACGGTTAATCTCATCTGCTAAAAGTAAGTTAGTAAAGATAGGACCTTTTTTGATTTTAAAACTATTATTTTGGGGATCGTAAATCTCAGCACCAAGGATATCTGAGGGAAGTAAGTCGGGAGTAAATTGAGCACGCTTGAAGTCAAGCCCTAGTGACTTTGCAAGTGCATTAACCGTTGTAGTTTTAGCGAGTCCAGGAACACCTTCTATAAGTATATGCCCATCACACAAGAGTGCGATCAAAAGACCGTCAATCATTCTTTCTTGCCCTACAACAACTTTTGAAACTTCTTTTTTAATCTCTTGAATTTTAGAAACCATAAATAAAAAACCTTATTTTTAATCTATTTGAATTATAACAAGGCAGAGGTAAATAGTTGATAAATAGTTGATAATTAAATATTATCTTTTTTAAAAGTATTTTTTATAAAGTTGTTTTGTTTTTTGGCTTAAGCAATAAGAAAACATAATAACCAATCAAGCAAACACCTATTGTAAATAATGACAAAGCAAATAATTCCATAACATAATCCTTCTTGTAACCATTTCGTTATAAAATTATATACTATTAATTTTACTTATAAATTTTGTTTTATATATAGTTGTTTTACTTAAGTATAATGTTAATATTATATTGTGATATTCAAGTGATGTAGGATAAATAAATTTGAAAAAATCAAACATTTATCCTAAAGTGAAAGGGAGTTTTAGTTACCTGTTATAAAAGCAACCACCCCTTTTTCATTTATTTTTTTCTCATACTTTGCAGTTCTTTGGATGGCATCTTCAAAACCTTCAGAGGAACCCTCTTTTGTTTTATATACCTTATTCGACACAATATTTCCATCTCTATCTGTTGCTTTTATAACTGTTTTTCTAAGAGCAAAGGTAAGGTTGGCAAACTTTTCATTTGTTGATGGGTACTTTTTCTTTTTTGCTTTTGTTGTAATCTCAATCAACACATTGTAGTTAGTATTATTAAAAGTTGCATTTTCACTACTTAGTTCTGAGCGTATTAAAGAAGCTAATGATTCTGAGTTTTTATCTGCTTTAATTTTAAAAACAAGCTCATCTTTAGCTTTTCTCATCTCTTTTGTGTAGTTTAAATAACGCGTAGTATATTTAGAAGCATCATAATCACCTTTGAGTGAATACAATAAGGGAAAAATACTGTCAGTTTCTTTTAGATAATTATTTATAGTAACAGATAGCTTTAGCTTTTGAAATATTCCAGCATTTTTAAAAACTTCCCATTCTGCTTTTATTTTATCATCAACCTTATCTAATTTTCTCTCATAGGTTTTTATTAAAGAATCCCTATCGACCTCAACTAAAACAGCCCATTGATTTGAATCCTTAAAGCTCTCTATAACTTTAACATCCGTATATTCAATATTCCTACTTTTACTAATAACTTCACTCTTCGTAGTAGCTAAAACACTCTCATCATCACCTTGTCTTCTTGCTGTTACAGAGTTAGAAAAATTCGATGCAACATCTACAGAAATTTTTGCACTGATGGTTGCCAAAGCATCACTTTTTGCATCTTTTTGAGTTTTCCCATATCCAACTGCATAAAAGTATTTATTGGTATCTGATGGAGGATTATTTATCCATGACATAGAAGCACTACTTGAAGCAAAAGCTCCAGAAATGCTTGTAATCAATAAGGACAAAACAAGAATTATCTTTTTCATAACTACAACTCCATTTTAATTAGTTGCTTGTGCTAATTTTTTTTTACTAGCTTCTTTTTGGGCTGCATCTTGCGCTTTATTTTGTTCCATTTTTGTTGCATAAGCTTCCAAAATAACATCTGTAAAATCATCATACTTTTGAGCTAATGTAGCTTGCTTGCTTGCATAATATGTACCTACAAAAATATTTGGCAATAAATATATTGCATTTTTCACAAGCCTCTCTACCCTTTTATCATATTTTGATTGTAGATATGAAGGAACACGCGCTTTGGCAACAGCTAATGAAACAAGCTCTTTTGGAAAATTTAAAACAGCATTAGTTGTTCCTAAATTTGTTAAAGCCAATCCAAAAGCTGCATATGCTTCAGTTGCACCATAATCAATCTCATTCGCCACTATGTTGATATTTTTTGCCAGTTTCACATACGCTTCATCATCTATATTTATATCACTCTCTAATGCAATGGTTGCTCTATCAAGTAATTCAAAATAGATAGCTTCTTTCTCATCTGCAACCGATTCAGCTTGCTTAATTCTTTCCTCTAAAACAGCTAACTCATTTTTAATCTCATTGATCTCTTTATTTGTTAAAAACTTTTGTTTTTGCTTTGTTTTCGCTTTTTTATTTGCTGCATCTGCTTGTAATTCTGCATCATATTCACCTTTATCATCCTTTAGAGATGCTGTTAGTTCAAAAGCTTCTAACATCTCTTCTCTAGCTGATTCTAAATCTTTTTGTAAAGAGACAGGAGCTAAAGATATTACAGCCTCACCAAGAGTTTCATATACATCTCCTGTTGGCGAATCAATCTCTTGAAGAGTTGCATTTTTAAAATCTAAAAAACTACCCTCTGCAGAATCAAAACTAAAAATATTTGGCCACTGCTTAGCATCTTCACCATAAAATATAGATATTTTAGAAACAGCTCTATAGGCAAGAGGAGAAACGCTTTGGTCTAAAATCATTGCTGTAAGGGTTCCAAAATCACCAAATTGACTCATCAGAGCTCCACTACCCAACATTTTTCTTTGGATTGCCTTAGTGTAATGAACTGTTGAATAGTATGGATCTGCTTTTAATACATTATCTATATATTTGGTTTGATTTTCATCAATATCTGCAGATACTAAAGTTGGCCAAATGGCATCTGAAGAGATAGGTATCTTATATGCCATTATATTATTTTCTCTTACTATTGTCATACCTATTGCAACACGATTTACTTGATTTTCAAGCGTTGGAACTTCCATTTGCGATGCCATTGTTTCTTGAAGTGCACTACATCCAGTCATTGTAAATGTTGCAACTGCAATAACAAGCGAATTGATTATTAATTTTTTTGATTTCATATTTACCCTTATGGTTTTATTGATTTTATTCGTATTCATCATCAGAGCTTCCTGCCATAGAATCTCTGTCATCTCTTAGTGCCTGATTTGCCTTATCTTGCTTTTTGGTTTTATTTAAAAGCTCATAAAAGTTATCAAACTTAGCTTTAGCATTCATCACCATTTCATCTTCTATACCTCCAAGCTGCACAGCTTTTTCATAATTTATAGATGCTGAATCTAAAAGTTTAAGACTCTCGGTAATACTAGCCTCTGCTTCATAAAGAATTGCCAAATCATAGTGATAGTTCAAATCTTTTTCACCTTTAAAATTTTCCATCAATTTTATAGCACCTTTATAGTTTTTTCTTTTTGCATAAGAGATCACATGTTTTAGCTCTTTAGGTAAAGGTTTAAACTCTCTCATCTGATGCGTTTTCAAAGGAGATACATCTGAAATAAAATACTTTACAACTTTTGAAACAGCAGAAGAAGCTAGCTCATTTTCACTTGGTAGTTTATTTGGATCACTTGATTGACGGTTTTTTCTTGCTTTATATTTTTTTACTAAAAACTCATCAACACCTCGTGAAAGTACAAAGGTAACCTCTAAAGCCATACTTACTTTTTTCCCAGAGTTCTTGTACTCATAATTTGAAACTTTCATACTTAATGTAACACCCTCTTCACCACCAAGAGGATCAAGAGTAATAAAATTTGTCTCAGTAAGCTTAGCCTTTACTCCATCTATAAGCATCTGTGCTAACTTAGGGTTTGTTTCCTTAGCGCCTTTGACTTCTGGTGATAAGAATAGTGCGAGATAAGCACCGTCAGAGATAAATTCATCTCTTGTTTCAATTTTGCTTAGTTTTGCAGCCTCTTTTGGTGCAGTGTATGATGGTATAACAATTTTAGGACCAGCCCCACAACCACTCACTAATAAAGTGATAACTAAAACCATAATTGTTGCAATTATTTGTTTCATTTTTTTCCTTTAAATAATTTGAACAATCATAGTAGATTAAAATTTAATTCTACATTAACCCACAAGCTCTTTTTTTAAACTTTTCAGTGATTGAGACTCTTTTCTCTCAATCTCTAAAATCAACTCATTATATTTTCTAGCATTTTCTAAAGTTAAGACAATCGCCAACTCTTTTAATGATTTAGAATTAGCAACTTTTTGTAAAAATTTTTTATCTACATTCTCTTTTTTAGGTTTTGTTTTTATCTTTATTTTTGCTACTAAAAAACCAGCTATAAAAGTTAATAGATAATAGAAATATGTGTACGAAAATTGAAATGTTTCCCCTGTAACATCCAGTAATTCCTCTTTTACATAAGCTTTTTCTACTTCAACTTTTATGGCTTGTGTCTGCAAAATTTTTACCTGTGTTAACTCTATGTTGAAATACTCAAGTGCAATCTCTGGTATAACGAAATCTTCATCTGACACAAAAACAAATTTTTGACTCCACTTGCCACTATACCCCTCTTTTGTAAGAATTATCTCTTTTTTTGGTACGCTAGAAAAAACTTTTACATTTTCTATGTCAAATTTAAACCCCTTCAAAGCATCGATATTTCCAATTCCATTTATACTTACTTCCATGTGAAATGGCTCGTATGCTTTTACTTGTGGAGCATCTGCATTTACATTTAAGAAAAAATTTCCAACAAGCAATGTGAGGGTCTCTTTAATATCCACAACTAAACTCTTTTGCTTCATCACTCTTTGGGAAAACTCCTCTATTTCCCTATCATTATCCCTGCCACCTATCGTGCTATCTATTGACTCCTGTGTTGTTTTTTTCATAATCATATTAAAATCAAAAATCATTGTGCCAGCTTCTTTCACAAAGGCAATAAATTCATAAACATTGACTCTTTTGTTGTTAATTATCTTTTCACTTTCTGCTAAAAGTTTTAAGCTGTATTTTTCATTATCACCTACTGGGTTGAAGTCTATAGTATAAAGTTCACTTTTATCGCTAAATTCGCAAGTGTACTTGAGATGTATCGCTTCATTTACATAAGCTGTTTTTTTATTTATCTCTGCAGTCCATCTATATGTTGAAGCAAAAAGTTCCAAACTTACAAAGAGTAAAAAAACTACAAAAGCTTTACCAAGGTTTTTTTTCATTTACTCCCCTCTTATTTATAAGTTCATACTGTTGAGAACTCAGTTTTGATTTAGCCTTATTTAGATGGAGTACACCATCGCTTCTCATCTTTTTTTCCATCTCGCCTGCTCCACTTCCTGCATTGGCGCTTACTTTCATATTTGAACTGCCCCCATCTTTTTTCTTTGTATTTGAGCTTTCTTGCTGTGCAAAAGATGATTTTTTATCTGTTTTTTGCTGACCCATCTTCATCTGCTTTTGTTCCTCTATATTTTTAATATAACGCAAATTTTCATCTGCTTCTTTAGAGTACATAAGAGTAAGTGATTTCAAGTAAGCTTCTCTCGCTTTTTGAAACTCTTGCAACCTTATAAATGAATTGCCAATATTATAATAGATTACAGATTTAAACTTTGCATTTGATGATGCAACACCCTCATAAGTTTGTAGTGCTTTTTCGTACTCTCCATTTTTATAATAAGCACTCGCTTTTTTAAACTTTACCCTATTTTCATCTTCAAAAAATTCGTATATACTGGCATCCAAATTCACCCCAAAAAGAAGTAAAAATGCGAAAATGTACCTTTTAAGAGTCGTTATTGTCACTAAAAACACCAGTATGGCCAGTGCAATAAAGTAGTAAAAAAGTTCTAAGTTCCTTACTATAATCATTTGCGATAAAATATCCCTATTTTTTTGACTCTCTAGCGCATCTCTTAGTTCATTAAAGTCTTTAGTATAGATGCCCCCCGTACTTTTTGAGATGAAAGCAATGGCATCATTTTCTCTACTGACAACTATATCTCCCTTTTCATCTTTTAAGAGTTCTCCATTATCAAGAGTTAGAGTGCCCCCATGCTTGCTTGCTAACATCAAAATATTTACAAGAAGATTATTCTCTTTTGCAAACCTTGCCTCTTTTTCATAATTTCTAGCATCCCCTCCATCACTCAGTATCACCACGGTAACACTTTTTGATTGTGACATTTTTCGTGCAAGTTTTAGAGCTGGTAAAATCGAACTCCCCTTGGTTATTATCAACCTTTCATCCAAAGCATTAAAGAGGTGAAGCAGAAGTTCAGAATCTTGAGTAAGTGGTGAGAGAATTATCGCATTAGTTGTAAAGCCTAAGACACCATATCTGGTTTGTGGTTCTTGTTTTACAAGTTTTTTTAAAATCTCTTTTGCTTTTGTAAGTCTTGTTGGTTCAATATCTGTAGCTTGCATAGAGTAAGACAAATCAACTCCGATGATTACATCACTCAAAACCTGCTCACTCTTTAAAGGTTCTTGTTCCATAATAGGGCGAGTAAGAGCAAGTGTTATAAAAACAAATGTCAACATATATCCAAAAACTATAAAATTCAGTTCACGGAAACTTTTTTTTATAAATACTGGAACTAAAAATAATAGTAGCCAAAAATATTCAGGGGAAAGAAAAATCATTTTTTTATCTCCCTATAGATTAAAAATAGCACTAACTGGGATGCTAGAAGTAAAATTATCTGATAATAGTACTCTTTTAAAATATATTCACGACTCTTAATCTTTGAAGACTCTAATTTATCTATCTTTGTATATACTTTTTGCAACTCTTTTGCACTTGTAGCGCTATAAAACTCACCCTTTGTCTCTGCTGCTATTTTTTCAAGTAAAGAAGAATCCGCCTCCCCCTCATTTCCAATAGCAATTGTATATATTGTAATATTATTCTCTTTTGCTAAGGCAGTAGCCTCTTGTGGTGAGACAACACCACTGTTATGCTCTCCATCACTAAGAAGTATCACTATTTTACTCTTTGCATGCGAGTACTTAAAAGCCCTCACACTTACGGCTATAGCCTCCCCTATTGCAGTATTTTGCCCTGCCATCCCTTGGTTTAAGTATGAAAGCATATCAATGACTATCTTTTTTTCATAAGTGATTGGGGAGGCTATAAAAGCAAAGTCTCCATAAAGAACCACCCCTATGTTATCACTTACTCTGTTTTGTATAAACTCACTTGCAATAATCTTTGTAAGTTCAAATCGACTGACTCTTTTCCCCTCACTTATCTCATCTTCGAGATCAAATCCAGATGAATTCATAGAGCCACTTGCATCAATTGCCAAAACTATATCTTTGCCTTCTCTATTGAGTGGGTTTAATTTATCTATGATTATTGGGGAAGTAAGTCCAATACAGAGCAATGTAAATATAAGAATCTTGATTATCCACTCTAGCTTTAAATAACCTCTTTTGACAGGCAAAAAATGTAAGTGCACAAAAAATCTTGGCTTAATATATTCTTTACACCTATAAAGACATAAAATTATTGGGATAAGCAACAATATCAAAAATGGGTATTCAAAACTATAGTAATTCATAGCTTCTATTTTAACCAAAAAGAATCATAATAATAATTATTTTGTGAACAAAAATAGCAATTTTTACGAAAATTATAAATTTATAGCTATTTATCTTGACATATAAAAACTATTTGTCTATAATTCCCGTCCACAAACAAATAATGTTTGTTATGTCTTGTTAGCTCAGCTGGTAGAGCACGTCACTTTTAATGATGTGGCCGATGGTTCGAATCCATCACAGGACACCATTTTTTTGTTTATTTGCACTTTAGTTTAAAGCTCATGTACAAGTTGTACACTCCACTTGAAACTTCAGCACAACTAAATCAAAAACCAATGTTATTTAATTTTTCTTTTATCAAGGAAAAGTTGATTTTTTTAATGAGGAAGTGCACAGATGGTACATGACGAATGAAAAATCAAATTTGACGCAGAGAAAAGTAAAATTTGGCCCCGTCGTCTAGCGGTTAGGATCCATGGTTTTCATCCATGTTACAGGAGTTCGATTCTCCTCGGGGTCACCATTTACAATCAATCAAACTCTAATAAAAACAGAACTTATGATAAAATTCCGCCTATGAAATTAAAATTTTTATTCTCCTTACTTTTTATCATCGCTACAACTCTTAGTGCTATACACGAGATAGAGCATATCAATCACAATCATGATAATAGTACATGTGAAATTTGTATAATCAATCATAACTTTTTATCTTCAGATGTTATAGCAGAATTTCAAGAGATAGAGTGCTTCATTTATGCAAACATCACACTAAAAAAACCCATTTCAAAGTTTTACACTCAAAAGCACACTAATCAAAACCGAGCCCCACCTTTTTTATCCTAAACAAAAACAAAAATAAAAATAAAAATAAAAAAACTATATTAATATATTACTTAGGATAACTATGCAAAAAATACTACTATCATGTGCACTATGTGCAACTATGGCTTTTGGTGCAGCAGATGTGTTGCCAGTTGAAAAAAGAACTTTCGAGCAATCAAAATTTATACCAGATATCTCACTTATACTAGACTCATCTTTCGTAAATAGAAGTATAAGTGATGATGAAGCACCACACTTAGAGATACCAGGTGTTGTCCATGGGCTACTTGGTTCTGATCCACATGCAGAACATTCTCATGCCTCTTATAATGCAAACAATGGTTTTAACTTAAATTATGCAGAATTAATACTCTCTAGTTCTGTTGATCCGTACTTAACTCTTGATGGTGTTTTTCACTTCTCAGAAGCAAGTGTAGCCATAGATGAAGCTTATTTTACCTCTACAGCACTTGGAAATGGACTCAGAGCAAAGGGTGGAAAATTTTTATCAAATTTCGGATATATCAATGAACAACATCATCATGCTTGGGACTTTGGAGATATGCCTTTAGTGTATGAAGCTTTTTTAGGGATGCACGGTATCAACGAAAAAGGTTTACAACTGCAGTGGACAGCTCCAACATCCACATACTTAATGCTTGGAGCTGAAGTGCTTCAAGGTGAAAATGAATATATGTTTGGAAATAGCTCTATTGGTGATGTAGAAGACCCGATTGCAAAGGGTGCGGATGCTCCATCCCTCTTAGTGAGTTATATTAAAACATCATTTGATATTGGAGACACTACTGTTTTAGCGGGTCTCTCTTATGCTAAAGGAGCTTCAAGGATTGATCATTCCCTAGATGAAGAGAATCCTCATGCTGTAAGTGGTACAAGTAAACTCTATGGTGCAGACTTAGTTATAAAGCATTACTTTGATTCTTATAGCTCTATATCTTGGCAGAGTGAGTGGCTAAGTAGAGATATACAAGGCACTCAATATAGCATTGATTCTAATGATACAAATAGTGCACTTGGCAGTTCTCAACTGAGCAAAATTCAAAGTGGAATCTACTCTCAACTAGTTTATACTCATGACAAAAACTATAAAGCAGGTATTAGATATGAAAATATTTATCAAAATGATGTAGAGATAGATGGTGTAGATTCAAACTTAGAAAATAATTTTAAAAAGTATTCTGTTATGATTGAATACCACACAAGTGAATTTGCCCGTTTTAGAGTTCAGTACAACAAAAACAATGCTTTATATAATGAAGATAATGAGAAACAAAGTATTGACACTATAATGATTCAGGTAAATATATCCATAGGGGCTCATGGAGCTCACTCATTTTAGGATTAACAATGAAACTACTTTTACTACTTTTACCGCTTAGTCTATTTGCTCACCTAAACATTGCTGTTAGCTATCCCTATATTGGTGCTATTACAAAAAGTATAGGGGGGAAGCATATCAGCACTATAGTGCTTGCAAAAGGAAACTGGGATCCCCACTTTGTTGTTCCGCGTCCATCACTTATATCAAAGGTTCGTAATGCGGATGCACTTATTATTAATGGAGCCCAACTCGAAATCGGCTGGCTACCTGCACTTATAAAAAGAGCAGGTAATCCAAAAGCCAAAGCTGGGTCACAAACTTTTTTAAACCTCGCTCACCACATAAAGCTGATAAATAAACCACAAAAGGTTGACCGTTCAGGTGGAGATATACATCCAGATGGAAATCCTCACTTCCATCTAAACCCTCAAAACATTTTATATTTAGCTCAAACAATCAAAGAGTTTCTTATATCTATAGATAAAGAACATTCTGATATTTATCAAAAAAATTATGAGAAATTCTCTAAAATGTGGTTACCAAAAATGAAAATGTGGCAAGAGAAAATGGCAGATAAAAAAGGTTTAAAAGTTATACAATTTCATAATAATCTTGCCTACTTTAACAAAGTTTATGGACTTGATAGCATAGCTACAATAGAGCCTCTTCCTGGGATCCCTCCATCATCCAGACATACTATGAATCTTATTAAACTTATAAAACAAGAGAAACCTTGTTGTATATTGCATGATGTGTATCACTCCACAAAAACAGCTAAATTTATTTCAAGTAAAACAGGGATAAAAGTAGTTTTAATGCCTCATGATATTGGGGCATTAGAAGATATAAAAGATTTAACATCGCTTTTTGATTATCTAACAAGTGCTATACAATGATAGATATACTCCTTGTTCCTATTGCTTTAGTAATTATCTTGGTAATGCTACACTCATGGTTTGGAATCAGAATTTTAAAAAAAGGGATAATCTTTACAGACTTGGCTATTGCTCAGTTTGCTGCACTAGGTTCAGCTATTAGCCTTGGCTATTTTCATGAAGAGTATTTTTATATCCTAACACTTAGCTTTGCACTCTTTAGTGCTTTTTTAATAGCCATAGCATCCCAAAGAGCCATTAAACTAGAGGCATTTATAGGACTTTTATATGTTCTAGGTGCTAGTGGGATAATGATGGTTCTCTCACATTCAGCAGAGGGGATGGAGCATTTCAAATCTCTTTTAGCAAGTGATATACTCTTCACGCCCATAGATGATGTCATAAAAAGTGCTGTTATTTATGCTTTTATCGCTTTGATTTTATACAAAGTTTACCCAAGAACCTCAGGCTTTTTAAAAGAGCTTTTATTTTTCTCTTTGCTGGCTATCACGGTTACTTCATCAGTGCAACTTGCTGGTGTTTTAGTTGTTTTTGTTCTTCTTATTGCACCTGCACTTGTATCCACTTCACTCGAATCTAAGAAACCCTTACTAACTAGTTTTGGTGTAGGATGGTTTTTTAGTATAAGTGCTATAGTTATCTCATTTTATTATGATCTGCCAACAGGTTATAGTATAGTATTTTTAGGTGCTCTTTTAAGTGCAAGCATAGTTTTATTTAGCTCTAAAAAGTTGCTTAATCCTGAGACATAACTATATTTTTACCACTAGCTTTTGCTTTATATAATGCTTTATCTGCTCTATTTATTAGAGTATCACTAGTATCATCTTTTTGGCATGAACTCACACCAAAACTTCCTGTTTGGGTGTGAACTACAGAAAATTCATGTGATTCAATGGAATGTCTAATTTTTTCAGCCAATATGCTTGCTGCTTCTTTATCTGTATTTGAAAGTACAAGTAAAAACTCTTCACCACCCCATCGTCCAAGTGTATCAGACTTACGGATGTTGTTTTGAAGTATCGCACTAATCTCTTGAAGCACTATATCACCCACTTGATGCCCATGCACATCATTCAGCATTTTAAAGTTATCAATATCAACTAAAACTATAGATAAAGCCAACTGATATCTTTGTGATCTTTGCAACTCAATCTCAAGTATCCTGTCAAGATATAGTCTATTGTAAATTTTTGTTAAAGCATCTGTAATGGAAAGTTCTTCTGCTATTTTTCTATCTGAGACATCTTGCATTATAGAGCGATACCCTATAGTTATACCATCAGAATCATATACATTATCAATATTAAGAGCTAGCCAATAATTACTGCCATCTTTTCTTCTGTTTTTTATCTCACCCTTCCATGATTTACCATGAGTTATTGCTCCCCATAAACTTTTATATACTGATAGTGGAGTATCAGGATGTTTGACAATGCTATTTTTTGCATTTAATAACTCAGACTCATCAAAACCAGAAATGAAACAAAACGCACTGCTTACATATGTAATTACCCCTTCTTTATCCGTCTCAACCATAATTACATACTTATCAACAGTCTCCTGTTGCTCTATAAGCTCTTTTGTTCTCATCTTTACTGTAGCCTTAAGATGTCTGTTAAATAAATAAAAAGCTGTACTTACAACAATAGATATACCAAGAAGAGTGAAAAATAGGTAAAGATAATAGATATTGCTATTTTCAGTATTATTGGGATTATATATCAACGCATTAAGTGCCAACTCTTTCTCTTCTTCACTGATTTTCCCTATATTTTTATATATATCCCCAATTCTTCTAAACCTTTCTATACTTGTATATCCAATATCTACAACATCTGCTAAAATCATTTTTTGGGTATTGAACGCCTCAAATCTTAAGTGCTCAAGCGATCTTTTCGCACCATATTTGTCTATAAGTACCTGTATGGTTTCCTCTTTATTTTCTAATGCATATTTCCAGCCTTTTAAGGAAGCTTCTGTAAAATTTTTAACTCTTAGTGGATGCTTATCAATCTCACTTTGAGTAGTAAAAAGATTATCTCCGTAAAAATCGACCCCGTAACTTAAAGGGCTGATAATATTTATCTCAATCCCTAACTTTCTAAAATAGTATGGTTGATCACTAATATACGAGCTGATAACATCAACCTCCCCGGCTATAAACTCTTTATAATTCAAGTCAAGTTTCTTATAGATATAATCTTCTTCTCTAATGCCTGTAAATTCAAGCATAGCAACAATAGGTGCATCATCTAAATCTCGCTCAAAAGAGATTATTTTACCTTTCATCTCATATGGGCTTAGAATATTTGATGATTTTTTTGCTATCAGGATGAGTGGACTGTGTTGAAAAATAGATGCTAAAATTTTTACTGGTTTGTTATTTGCTCGATATAAAAGGATAGTTGAGTCTGCAACCCCATATTCTGCTTCACCTTCTAAGACCTGTTTGATGTTATTTTTGGAAGGGTCTCTCTGGAGAATTTCTACATTTAAGCCAACATCTTCATAGAAACCTTTTTCTAGTGCCATATGATAGCCTGCAAATTGAAAGGATGTAAACCACTTTAGCTGTAGCCTAACCTTATCCCCTGCTTCTTTTGCAGATATGCTTGTAGTAATAACACAAATAATTAAAAATATTTTTAATATTTTTAATATTTTCAGCAAACACAAGCCTTTGCAATTTAAGTTAATTGCTATTTTACTGAATATTCTATTATCTTTATTCTTTAAAAAGAGCTATATTGCCCTTTTAAACTCAGGATATGCTTCAACACCACATTCTGTAACATCCATACCCTCAAGCTGTGCTTCATCTTCTGCTCTGAATCTTGTAACTTT
Source organism: Sulfurimonas sp. (assembly GCA_026988315.1). GTDB lineage: Bacteria > Campylobacterota > Campylobacteria > Campylobacterales > Sulfurimonadaceae > Sulfurimonas. The sequence goes on from JALSLJ010000078.1 coordinate 32,609, forward strand.
ATTGATGATAAATAAGACAACAAAAGAGACAATAAAGGCAAACAAGGCAATAATCACAACACCCTTTAACTGGTCTAAAAATGCCACATTTTCAACAAAAATTCCAACAGCGAGTGTTCCCCAGATCCCATTTACAAGGTGAACAGATAATGCCCCAACCGGATCATCTAACTTTAGTTTATCAAAAAGAGGAACAGCAAATACCACTAAAGCTCCACCAACTGCACCGATTAAAATAGGTGTGTACATATCATATAAATCAGGTCCAGCAGTAACAGCAACTAGTCCCCCTAAAGCACCATTTAAAATCATCGTAATATCAAACAGTTTATATCTTACATACATAAGAATACCTGCAATCAAAGCACCAGCTAAACCAGCGGTATTAGTATTCATAATAGTCTTAGCAACAAGATCGGCATTTTCTACACTTGAGATGCTACCAACACTTCCCCCATTAAATCCAAACCAACCTATCCATAATAAAAATGCACCAAGTACAACTAAAGGGATATTCGAAGCAGGTATAACTCTTACTTTACCATTCTTATATCTTCCACGACGAGGACCCATTATGATGATAGCAGCTAAAAGTGCCCAGCCACCAGTTGAGTGTATAACCGTTGAACCTGCAAGGTCATACATGTTTATATCAAGAAATGTTCCTGCTATCATATCCGCTCCCCAACTCACATTTACAACAGTTGGGTAGATGAGCCCACCCATAATAGCAGCAAAAATTGCTAAAGGAAAGATACGAACTCTCTCACTCACCCCACCACTCATTATATTGATGGTCTTACCAACAAATGCCATTTGAAACATAAATGCAGCCCAAATACTCATGGAGTCATTTTCCCAAGAACCAAAAGCAAGCGAATACCCAATCAGTAAAAATGCAAGGGAGGCAACTGCGTAAATCATAACATTGATAGTTAAAACAGATGTAACATTTTTTGTACGAACAAGCCCAGCTTCAAGCATTGCAAAACCTGGAACCATAAAGATGATGAGCACCATAGCAAATAGTGCAAAGAAAGTGTCGATAATATATTTAAAATCAGCTTCTAACATAGAGAGTTATCCTTTAGTAAAATAAAAGCTGTAATTTTATCTAAATAAGTAAGTTTTTAAAATTAAAGTAGATTGTTTTTTTAATATTTTTGAAAGGGTTTGTAGATTTTGAAATTTTCCATACTCAAGATTGAGCATGGAAATTAAAATTTTTTATATTTTTAGATAGCTTCTGTATCAGTTTCACCTGTACGAATTCTTATAATTTGTTCAACCTCGCTGACAAATATTTTACCATCACCAATCTTTCCAGTTCTTGCTGCTTCAACTATAGTACTTATAACTTGATCAACCATGTCACCATTTACTACCATCTCCATCTTGATTTTTGGTAAAAAATCCACAACATACTCAGCGCCACGGTAAAGCTCACTATGCCCTTTTTGACGACCATAACCTTTTACTTCACTTACAGTCATACCTGTAATCCCAATCTCTGCTAAAGCATCTTTTACATCTTCTAGTTTAAATGGTTTTATAACCGCTTCTACTCTTTTCATAATTGTTTCTCCAATTTAATTTTAACATTTTAGCTATTTTTATAGTTTTAATCAACTATTTAAAGATTTAAAGCCTTTTCACCGTGTACAGTTTCATCAAGACCACGAGCTTCAGTCTCCTCATCAACTCTACCACCACCAGTTAGTGCAGATGCTATAAAGAACACAATTGCTGTAGCAATTGCTGAATATACTATAGTTAAGCCAATAGCAGCAAACTGAGAACCTAATTGACTCATCATATTGTAATCATCAGCCATTGCATAATCAGCTATAAAGATAGCAGTTGCGATTGAACCCCAGATACCAACAAGACCATGTATCCAAAATGCATCTAAAGAATCATCAACTTTGAACATATGTTTGAGTTTAGAAACACCCCAAAAACCTAATGCTCCACCAATAAGACCAATAATTATTGCACCCTCTACACCAGCAGAACCAGAAGCAGGAGTAATTGCAACAAGACCAGCAACAGCACCAGAAGCAGCACCAACTAAAGTAGCTTTTTTATAAACTAACCACTCTGCAACAATCCAACCAATAACACCTAAAGAAGCAGCAACATTCGTTACAAGGAATGCAGAAGCAGCAGTACCATCAGCAGCAACTTGTGAACCTGCATTGAAACCAAACCAACCGAACCATAGTAAAGCAGCACCAAGAACAACTAAAATAGGAGAAAAAGGCTTGATAGCAGCTTTTCCATAATCTTTTCTACGCCCAAGTATCATAGCAACAACAAAACCAGCAACACCCGCATTTAAGTGAACAACAGTACCACCAGCAAAATCCATCTCACCAAAGTTAAGTGTTTCACCACCACCCCATGCCCAGTGAGTAATAGGAGCATAAACAGCTACAATCCATAAAGCAGCAAAAATCATGTATGTTGAAATTTTAACTCTCTCTATCATAGAACCACTTGCGATTGCTACGGCGATTGCAGCAAATGTTCCTTGAAATGCAACAAAAAGAAGCTCTGGAATAGTTCCACTCAAACTCTCATTCGTAATTCCAGCAAGTAACACTTTTCCAGTTCCAATAAAGTCACCATCACCAAAGGCGATTGAGTAACCAACTAATACCCATACTAAAGTACCTACTGCGTAAGCACCTAAACTCATACCTATTGTATTTAGTACATTTTTTGAACGAGTAAGTCCACCGTAAAATAGTGCTAGTCCCGCAGGTGTCATTAACATAACAAAAGCTGTTGCAACCAACATCCAAGCGGTATCACCACTGCTTAATGTATCTTCTGCAAATACCATAGTTGGCAATGCTAAAAGAGCAAGAAGAAATCTTTTCATTGTAAATCCTTAAAGTTTATCTGCAAAATTATACACACTAAGTATTTTATATTAGTCAGATGGCTGATTAATTTTTAATCACTTACAATCACATGACTCTTTTTTCACAATGCGCACAACTTACTCCAAAAGTTTTGTAATATTACAAATATCTTAAGGGATAATCAGATAATATAGGTAAATTTTATTTTAATAAACTAGGTGTTTATATGAACGACTTGTTAAATAACGACGATATACAAACTATTAATATTGAAGAAACTCTTCAAAACAGCTATCTTGATTACTCTATGAGTGTAATTGTTGGGCGTGCGTTACCAGATGTTAGAGATGGACTTAAGCCAGTGCATAGAAGAATTCTTTACGCAATGGATAAACTAAATTTATCTCATGGTGCAAAGTACAAAAAATCAGCTCGTATAGTTGGTGATGTAATTGGGCAGTATCATCCACATGGCGATACAGCAGTTTATGATGCACTTGTTCGTATGGCTCAAGATTTTTCTATGCGAATGGAACTTGTTGACGGTCAGGGAAACTTCGGTTCCGTTGATGGCGACTCTGCTGCGGCGATGAGATATACAGAAGCTCGCATGACAAAATATGCTGGTGAACTTCTCAAAGATTTAGATAAAAATACAGTAAATATGATAGAAAACTACGATGGTACAACCAAAGAGCCCGATGTTATGCCTACTCGTGTTCCAAACTTACTTATAAATGGTTCATCAGGTATCGCAGTTGGTATGGCAACAAATATCCCCCCACACAATCCAAGAGAGATTTTAACTGGCCTTAAAGCACTTTTAGCAAATCCAAATATAGAGTTAGCAGAAATAATGGAGCATATCAAAGCACCAGATTTTCCAACTGGCGGTATTATTTTTGGTAAAAAAGGGATTACAGAGGCTTACGAGACTGGTCGCGGTCGCATTAAGGTTCGGGCAAAAACACATATAGAACAAAGTGCGAAAAAAGAGATTATTGTTATTGATGAGCTTCCATATCAAGTAAATAAATCCCGCTTAATTGAAAATATCGCTAACCTTGTAAAAGATAAGATGATCGATGGTGTTTCACTAATTCGTGATGAATCAGACCGTGATGGTATGCGCGTTGTAATTGAGCTTAAGCGTGACGCTATGAGTGAGATTGTTCTTAATAATCTTTTCAAGCAAACAAGCATGCAAACTACATTTGGTATTATCATGTTATCTATATTAAACCAAGAGCCTCGTATTTTTGGAATTATAGAGATTTTAAAACACTTTATAAATCACCGTAAAACAATTATTATCCGCCGTACTATTTTTGATCTTGAAAAAGCAAAAGCACGCGCGCACATCTTAGAGGGTCTCAAAAAAGCACTTGACATTATTGATGAAATTATCAAAGTTATCAAAGCAAGTACAAATATAGAAGATGCAAGAGATAATCTAGTTGCTCAATTTGACTTTTCCCAAATTCAAGCACAAAGCATTGTTGATATGCGTCTTGGTAAGCTTACAGGACTAGAGCGTGAGAAAATCGAAAATGAACTGCGTGAGCTAATGGAGCTAATCGAATATTTAGAATCAATCCTTAAAAGTGAAGAGATTTTACACGGCATTATTGATGAAGAATTCGATGAATCTTTAGCTACTTATGGTGGTAACGAGAGAAGAACAGAGGTTGAGGATGACTATGATGACATCGATATTGAAGATTTAATCCCTAATGAACCAATGGTTGTTACTATCACTCATAGAGGCTACATCAAAAGAGTTCCTCTTGCTTCATATGAAAAACAAAAAAGAGGCGGTAAAGGTAAAACTGCTGTTACCACTTACGATGACGATTTTATTGAAAACTTTTTTACTTGTAATACACACGATACACTTTTGTTTGTAACAGATCGTGGTCAACTACATTGGTTAAAAGTTTACCGTATCCCTGAAGGAAGTAGAGTTGCTAAAGGGAAGGCAGTTGTAAATCTCATAAACCTAGTGGCAGATGAAAAGATATGCTCTATAATCCCTACTACAGACTTTAGTGAAGATAAAGGGCTTGTATTTTTTACGCAACGCGGTGTTGTAAAAAGAACTAATCTCAGTGAGTTTAGCAACATTAGAAGTAATGGTGTAAGAGCGATTGTTTTAGATGATGATGATACACTTATTACAGCTCATATAGCAAATCAAGATATTAAATATCTATTTATAGTTACTAAACTTGCTCAGTGTATTAAATTTGAGATAGAAAAAACTCGTGAACAAGGTCGTAGCACTCGTGGTGTTAGAGGTATCAAGTTCAAACATGAAGGTGATGAAGTAATTGATGCTAATATCATAGCAAGTGACGAGCAAGAGATTTTAATCATTGCGGAAAAAGGTATCGGTAAACGAACTGATGCTGGTGAATATCGCTTAACTAACCGTGGTGGTTCTGGTGTTATAGCAATGAAGATGACTACTAAAACTGGTAAAAATATTGTTGGCTGCTTGATGGTTGATGAAGAGATGGATATGATGGCACTCACAAAAGCTGGTAAGATGATACGAGTAGATATGCAAACTATCTCAAAATCAAGCAGAAACACCTCTGGTGTGTATATAGTCAAAGGTGACGATGTTGCGAGCGTTTCCCGTTGTCCAAAACAACCTAAGGAAGAAGATGAAGAGCCAGAAGAAGATGGAACATTAGGATTGGAATAAAAATTGCTTATTATTTCAATAATGAATCATCTTAAGGGACAAGAAATGAAATACTCTCTACTTTTTGTTGCACTTTTAAGTGCATCCACTCTCGTAGCAGTTGAAACAGATGAAACCATAAATAACTCTGAGTCTATTGAAGTAGTTGAATTTAAAGAGGTGCAACCTGTCGATAATGTAGATGAGTGCACTAGGGGGGATTGTGGCGAAGTAAACACAATCAACGACGAGCTATTAGCACTAGCTACAAATATTCGTGTGAGTGTAGTTGGGCAAGGTGTTGCTCCTATGCATACTAGTTCCCCCGCACAGGCTTACGCTCTTGCTAAAAGAGCAGCTATCGCTGATGGCTACAGAATGATTGCTGAACGCGTAAAAGGAGTACGAGTTGAAGGTCAAGACTTAATCAAAAACATGATGGTTGCAAGATCATCAGTTCGTACTTCTGTCAATGCAATGATTAGAGATGCAAGCGTTTTAGAAACTACATTTAAAGATGGATTATGCGAAGTAGAGATGGAAATCGTACTTTCTCACTCTCTCTTTGCTCGTTAATACTATTTAGTTCGCTAACACTAAAAGCAGACGAGTATCTTATCTCTTACCGCTATGTGGTAAAAGATGCTATCCTCTTTAATGAAGACTTATATATCTCTAGGGCAATGCAAAAATGCAAAGGAACTCCTAGTGATACTCTCATCATAAATAGTGACGGCTTTAAAAATCTAAAAAAAATAATACAAAAAAACAATACTTTATTTATTGATTATATCCATAAACTTGGCTTAGATGTAAAACATGAAGAACGCAATACAAACTTGCAAAATAGTTCCACAACTATTTTAACACTAAAGACCACCTGCTTCAAAGTCGATTTTAATGATAATCTCGCTAAAATATCCCCTTTAAAATAAGAATAATTTATACGAAAACTTAAAGGTATTTTGGTGAAAATTGCAATAATTGAAGATGATATAAACATGAGAAAATCCCTTGAAATTTCTATGAGTGATTTTAAAGAGTTTGAGATTAAAACATTTAAAAATGCTAAAGATGCACTTAAGAGTCTCGATGATAGCTTTAATCTTATAATCACTGATATTAATATGCCTGGTATGGATGGGATAGAGCTTGTAAAAAAACTCAATGGTCGTTTTGAAGTTATCATTATGACAGGAAATGCCACTCTGCAACGCGCTATAGAATCTATCCACCTTGGTGTAAAAGATTTTTTGCTAAAACCTTTTGAGATAGATACACTTATAACTGCTATTAAACGGGAAGACAAAGTTCAAAAAGCAAAAAAAACTGTAAGCAAAAAAGAGGCTAAAAAATCTACTACTGACTTTTTAGGAACATCAAAGGCACTTGAAAATGTTTTAAATATTGCAAACAAAGCAGCGAAAACAGATGCTAGTGTTTTACTTTTAGGGGAGAGTGGTGTTGGTAAAGAGCTATTTGCAAATTACATCCATAAAAACTCCCCAAGAGTAAAAAAACCATTTGTCGCTATCAATATGGCAGCCATTCCTGAAAACTTGATTGAGAGTGAACTATTTGGATTTGAAAAAGGTGCTTTTACAGATGCAAATGAAGCAAAAGCTGGACAATTTGAACTTGCAAACGGCGGAACACTTTTTTTAGATGAGATTGGTGAGATGCCATACGGGGTTCAAGCTAAACTGCTTCGTGCACTTCAAGAAAAAGAGATAAGAAGACTCGGTTCATCAAAAAGTATAAACATAGACATAAGAGTTATCTCAGCGACAAATGCAAATTTAACTACTAAAATAACAAATGGTGAATTTAGAGAAGATTTATACTACCGTTTAAATACAATTCCTCTCAATATTCCACCTTTGCACCAAAGAAAAGATGAAATATTACAAATTGCAGATATAATTCTAAAGCAAAATTGTCAAAAGTATGATTTTAATCTAAAAAAATTTTCAGCAGAGGCTCAAGAGCAGCTTTTAGCTTATAGCTGGCCTGGAAATATTAGAGAACTCATTTCGGTTGTAGAGAGAGCCGCTATCTTAAGTGATGGTGACGAGATAACACCAGAAGCACTTTTTTTAGAGTCTCGTGGACTTAAAGAGACAAAAGATATACAAAGTATGGAAAAAGAACTTATCCAAGAGGTGATGACTTCAGAAAATGGGGATATAGAAAAAGTATCTAGTGTGCTAGGTATGACTAAAGCAAATTTAATAAAAAAAATAGAGATATACGAACTATAAGGAGATAAATTGTCAAGAAAATACAATGTAGCAGTAGTAGGAGCCAATGGAGCAGTTGGTGAAGAGATATTAACAATTTTACAAGAGATAGACTTTCCTCTAAAGAAGATAGTTCCTCTTGCAAGCTCAAGAAGTGCAGGTAAATCTGTAACTTTTAACGACAAAGAAGTTCTAATCAAAGAACTAACAAACGATGTTTTTAAAGAAGAAGATATTGAGATTGCTCTTTTTTCTGCTGGGGGAAGTGTTAGTGCAGAGTTTGCACCATCTGCTGTAGAAGCGGGAGCAGTTGTTATAGATAATACTTCGCACTTTAGAATGGATGCGAAAATTCCACTTGTTGTTCCTGAGGTAAATCCTCAAGATATTGCAAAATGGAAAAATACTGGGATAATTGCAAATCCTAACTGCTCAACTATTCAAATGGTTCAAGCACTGAAACCACTTGATGAGGCTTATGATTTACTCAGAGTTGATGTGAGCACATACCAAGCAACTTCTGGTGGCGGAAAAACTGCTATGGAAGAGTTAGTTACACAGATGCAAGAGTTCTTTGCATTTAAACTAAATGATGCTGAACACAAAGCATTTCCTCATCAAATTGCATTAAATGTCATCCCTCAGATAGATGTATTTATGGAAAATGGATACACAAAAGAAGAGATGAAAATGGTGAATGAAACAACTAAAATCATGGATAAAGATATTGAAGTGAGTGCTACTTGTGTTCGTGTTCCAACTTTGCGTGGTCATGCAGAAGCTTTAACTATGACTTTTGACTCTGATGTTGATGCAAATGAAGCGAGAGAGTTATTATCAAAAGCTCCAAACCTTGTTATACTTGATAAGCCAGAAGAGTCTTTGTATCCTATGCCGGCTACTTGCGTTGATATGAATGAAACATTTGTTGGAAGAATCAGAAACGACACATATAAAAGTAATATTCTTCATATGTTTATTGTTGCTGACAACCTAAGAGTAGGTGCAGCTACAAATGCTGTTAGAATTGCCCAAAAATGGGTTGAAATGGAGGGAGAAAAATAGATGATTGAAAGAATATTTGAAAATAGCCTATGGGCTACAAGATTTATGGTAATTCTTGCTGTAGTTTTTGGTTTAGTTGGAGCAGTTGTCTTGTTTGCAGTTGCAAGTGTAGATATCGTTGTAACTGCTAAGTATGTTATAACAACTTACACAACTGGTGCACATCCAGAAAAATTTCATCAAGATATAGTTGGTGGAATTATTGGAGCAGTTGACTTATATCTTATTGGTGTGGTTATGCTACTTTTCTCATTTGGTTTATATGAACTATTTATATCAGATATAGATCCAGCAAAAGATGATGAAGGTAATGACAATCAAATATTGGCTATTCACTCTTTAGACCAGTTAAAAGATAAAATTTCTAAAGTTATTGTGATGGTTTTAGTAGTTGGCTTTTTTCAAAAAGTTGGATATACAGAATATAATGGAGCTTTAGATATGCTCTATTTTGCTATTTCGATTGCTGCAGTTGCTGTTGGCTTATATTTTTTAAGTAAAGTTGGGAAAAAATAATCATTTAAACATTATATAAACTTATATTGTTACAATGCAAAGAATTAAAAGGATTAGAATGAGTAAAATATTTGTAGATGCATGCTTAGGTAAAGAAACTCCGTACACTCCAGTTTGGATGATGAGACAAGCTGGAAGATACCTTCCAGAATATATGGCAGTTCGCGCAGAGGCTGGAAACTTTTTAAATCTTTGTCACGACCCTGCGAAAGCTGCAGAGGTTACTATACAACCTCTTGATATAGTTGGTGTGGATGCGGCAATCTTATTTAGTGACATTCTTGTTATACCAGATGAGATGGGCATGGATTTATCTTTTGTCAAAGGTGAAGGTCCAAAATTTTCTGATCCCTTAAAGACACAAGAAGATTTAGATAGACTTATCGGTGGTGATGAGGCAGCAAGTAAACTAACATATGTTTATGAGACAATTGAATTACTAAGGAAACAGCTAGATCAAAGAGGTGATGAGATTGCACTTATCGGCTTTACTGGTGCTCCTTGGACTCTTGCTACTTATATGATAGAGGGTCAAGGTACAAAAACCTACAACCTATGTAAAAAAATCATGTACAATGAGCCTGAATTACTTCACAACATCCTAGCAAAGGTTACTGAAGTTGTTAAGCTTTATATGGAAAAACAAATCCAAGCAGGAATCGATGTGGTTCAAATCTTTGACTCATGGGCAGCTGCGATTGAGCCATCAAAATATGATGAATTTTCTTGGAGATACATGGTAGAGATTGCTGAGTATTTAAAAGAAAAATATCCTCACATCCCAGTTATTATGTTCCCTAAAGGGATCCCAGCATTTTTAGATAAAGTGTATGGAAACTTTGATGTATTTGGTGTTGATTGGTCAACTCCAATGAGTCTTGCAAAAGAAAAACTTGGTGACAAGTATGTTCTTCAAGGAAACATGGAGCCATGTCGTTTGTACTCAAAAGAGATGATAACTGAATCTGTTGAGGATATCCATGCAACAATGGGTGGAAAGCGACATATATTTAATCTTGGTCATGGAATACTTCCAGATGTTCCTGTTGAAAATGCTATCCACTTTGTTAGCGAATGCCAGAGAGTTAGCGGTAAACCCGCTAACTAGTCCTTAACGATGCTAAAGCATATCGCTTCCGGCTCCAATCCCAAAAAAGTGAAGCAGTTCGCTTTTACTTTACGGATTCCGAGTGGAAAATAATATAATTTTTGGTCCAATAAACTCACGCCGCTTTGGCATGAGTTTGGGTATAGACCTCTCACCATCTTCAAAACAGTGTAATTTTGACTGCCTATACTGCGAACTAGCTCCAATGGCTACTGTTTCACAACAATCACAAACTATAGAAGTGAAAAAAATCATAAATGAATTAAAAACTCATCTTAATGACAAAATAGATGTCATCACGCTAACTGCAAACGGTGAACCCACTCTCTACCCTCATTTAAATGAACTCATAGATGCAATAGATAAAATAAAAAATAAGACAGATACACTAATCCTGACAAATAGTGCCAACTTAGTTGATGAAAATGTTTTCAATACACTTCTAAAACTCGATCAAGTAAAACTCTCTTTAGATGCTGTTAGTAATGATGTGTTTAAAAAGATTGACAGACCCCATAGTAACATAGATATCAATGATGTTATAAAACAAGTAATTGAATTTTCTAACATATATAATGGTAAGCTTTTCATAGAGATACTTTTCGTTCACGGACTTAATGATACGAAAGAAGAGATAGAAAAACTAAACAATGTACTTAAGCGTGTAGATAGCACAAGAGTTGACCTAGGAACAATAGATAGGCCACCAGCTTACCCTGTAGTTGGAATAAGCTATAAAGAGCTTTATGAGGCATCTCTAATGTTTGACAATAGCTTGCCAATTCACATAGCTTCAAGAGTTCATGCTGAACCTAATAACGCCCACTACAGTGATGATGAGATAATCAACACTTTAGATAAAAGACCTTTAACTATGGATGACATAAACCTACTCTTTAATGATGAAAGCAAAAAACGCCTAGAAATGCTATTAAATGCATCAAAAGTGATAAAAAAACTAGTAGGAAATTTGGAATTCTTAGTTCCGCATAATAATCTAAAAAGAAAACGGATAAAGTAGCCTAAAAGCCTTGACTTTTTACATATCATAAAGTATAATCTCGGCTCAATAAATAATCCGGATTAGCTCAGCGGTAGAGTAGGTGACTGTTAATCACTTGGTCACTGGTTCGAATCCAGTATCCGGAGCCA
>JALSLJ010000079.1 GCA_026988315.1 Sulfurimonas sp.
TCACTTGAGCTAATCGAAAGTGTATCTACTCTCTCTCTTATGCTTGATACACGCTCTCTTGATTGTGCTAAATAGTTGTCACCACAACAATCCAAAGAGCCTTGAATCTTTATATCTGTTCGTTTTTTTTGATCAAATACTTTCTTTTTAAAACCTTTAGTACTGTTTCCTAAGTAACCGCTTACTAAGCCTCGCTCTTTTTGCAACTCTTGTATGAGCATAAGTAAGTTATTTGTTTTTTTTGATATATCTTTTACATTTTTGAATTGATTTATTTCAAGATACGCTCTGTTAATACTAAAAACTAAAACAATAACTATTATAATTAATGGTAACAAGGTCAGTAAAAAAAGTTTTTTTATAATTATTTTTTCATTCAAATGTATTTCTTCTGTAATTTATCATATTTAATTTATTAATGTATTATACTATATTTTTAATTACAAAAATGTTAAGTAAAAATCGTTTTCACTATGTTAATTTTAAGTAAAATTTATATATAATTTCGAGTTCCTTTCTCTTTGTATTACTTATTGCAGTAATATATACATATCCGAAAGGGAAACAATGCCTACAAATAGGCAACATACCAAAAGGAGATCATACTATATGAGACACTATGAAAACTTAGTAATTGTAAAACCTACATTTACAGCAGAAGAGATTCAAGCTAGCATTAAAGCTATCGAAGAAGTTATTACTTCAAACGGTGGTGAGATTGCTACAACAAGCGCAATGGGAATGAGAAAATTAGCTTACCCTATTGATAAAAATGAGCGTGGTTACTACCATGTTATCTATTATACAATTGCACCATCTTCAATTTCTGAAATTGAAAGGCGTTTCCGTATCAATGAAGACCTTCTTCGTTTTGTAACTATCAAATATGACACAAACCGTGAAATAGCTGCATGGAATAAGTTAGTTGAAAAAGCTCAAAAAGCTTCAGCTGCCCCAGCAAAAGAGGAAACACCAGCGGCAGAAACAGAAACTCCGGCAACAGAAGCACCAGCAGCGACAGAAGCACCAGTTACTGAAGCTCCAGCAACTGAAGCAGCAACAGAGTAATTAGCATCAGCTTAAACAATTAAGGAAGACTCATGTATAACAAAGTTATTTTGGTTGGAAACCTAACTCGCGATATTGAACTTAGATACTCTCAGGGTGGAATGGGTATAGCAAAAACTGCTATAGCTACTAGCCGTAAATTCACTAGTAATGGTGAGAAAAAAGAGGAAGTATGTTTTGTTGACATCACATTCTTTGGTCGTAGTGCAGAGGTTGCTAACCAGTATCTTCGTAAGGGAAGTAAAATTCTTGTTGAAGGAAGACTTAACTTTGAACAATGGGTAGATCAAAATGGACAAAAGCGCTCTAAGCACTCTGTAACAGTTGAAACTATGCAAATGCTTGACTCTAAAGGGGATAACCAAGGCGGTGCATATAATGCCCCTGCAAGTAATGCTCCAGCGGATAGCAATATTCAAAACAATAGCTATGCGCCACAACAAGGGCAACAACAAAGCTATCAACAACCACAGCAACAACAGCAAAGTTATCAACAGCAACAAAGCCAACAGCAAAGTTACAACAATAATCAAGCTAGTGCGCAGAGTCGTGAGATGCCAAGTAGTAACTCAGTTCCTGTGATCGACATTGATGAAGATGAAATTCCATTTTAATAGATAATAAAAGGTAATAACATGTCAGAAAAAAGAAAATATAAAAAAAGATATTGTAAGTATTGTGAAGCAAAAGTTGACTTCATGGATTATAAAGAAGTAGGAGCATTGCGTTTCTCACTTTCTGAAAGATATAAAATCATGCCTCGCCGTTTAACAGGGAACTGTAAGCGTCACCAAGATATGATCTCTGCAGTTATCAAAAGAGCTCGTGCAGCAGCACTGGTTCCATACACTGTAACTCGTAAAGCAGTTGTAACGCAACCGTTTGAAAACCTAAGATAGGTTTTCCCCTCCCCTTTTTTAGGGGAACTTCAAAAAATTTCACCTCCAGCAAAATATATACTTAAGTATAGGAATGTTTATTGCTTTTAGAAGCATAAAAGTGCTTTCATGAATTATATTTTACTTTCGCTACTCCTCCTCGCATCACTTTGGGCAAAAGAGTCTGATTTTTCACTCATAATAGATAAGCCATACGATAATGAACTATTTGATATAACTCAAGATTACGATAGACATATTAGTGCGGTAGGATTTTCTAATAACTATAAAAACTCCTCTGCTAGAAATAATATAGAATACTCAAACCCTTTTGACTATCTCGCAAGCCTCTCAAATAAATACGGTTCAAAAATAAATTTCATTAAAATAGATGATAATGCAAATATTTTACTAGATAAAACACTCAATGTCCCTATGTTTCATACAGCTGTGTCAGTTCTTAAGACACCATCAAATGGTTACTTTGTTGGGGGATATACTCAGGATGGTTCACTTATAGTTCTCAAATTAGATGCAAATGCAAATGTTATTTTTAACAAATCATTTGGAACTAAAAACTACGATAAGATGAATACTCTCATTAGCCTAAGAGATGGTGGAGTTTTGGCAATTGGTTCATCTGTCAGTTCAAGGTTTACAAATGATGATCTCTATAAAAATGGACTTGGTGGAAACGATATCTATATAACAAAGTTTTCAGCTACAGGGGAGGAGCTTTGGAGTAGAAAGTATGGAACAGAGTATGATGATATTGGGATAGATGCTGTTGAGGCAAATGATGGCAGTATAATTGTTCTCAGCACCACCAAAAACAACTCTTATAAAGATATTTCACTTATGCGCATAACTGAAAATGGAAATAAGATATGGCTTAAAAACTATGAATTTAAAACAACAACTACTCCCCATAAAATAATCAGGCTGCAAGAGAATAATTTTCTAGTTTCCTTATCTCAAAAAAACAGCGTTCACAAAAACCAGATAAGACTCTTAAAATTTGATTTACACAATAATCTTCTCATAGATAAAAATATCTCTACAACATATGCAAGTGGTTTAAAAGATATAAAAGAGTACGCCAATGGAGATTTAATGGGTGTTGGTTTCGTAAAAGATACTTACAATAATGATGGTTTAGTGATGGTTTTAAGCAGTGAACTCAAACTTATATGCCAAGAGCATTTTGGAGGGGAGAGTTATGATATTTTCAATTCTGTGTCTATACTTCACAACTCTCAATCAGCTGTATCAGGTATATATACATCTCAAAACTCACAAGAGTCAAATATGTGGATTGCAAAATTAAATAGAGATTGTACCATGGCACAACTTCCTCTCAAATCGATAGATATTTATGAAGAGTTAACGAAGTTGTTTCAAGAGGAGATAGATGCAAATAAACTTCTTATAAAAAAAGATTTAAGCATAGAGTTTATAGATTATTCTCTCTATTTTAAACTTTCAAAATATAAACTCTCAAAAACACAAAAAGAGTTTTTAAATAGATTTCAAAAGAAACTTATACCCTTTTTATATAGCATCAAAAATGAGATAAGTGTTTTAGAGATCAATGGACAAACATCAAGTGAGTGGGGCAATGCAAACTTTAGTGACACCTATGTAAATAATGCAAATCTATCTATATATCGTGCTTACAGCACATTGAGTTACATTTTTAAAGCCCAAGATGCGCAAACACAAAAATGGCTTACAAAGGTACTCAAAGGGAGTGGGAGCAGTTACTCACAAAGAGTAATGCTGGGTGAACTAGAAAATAGAGAAAAATCCAGAAGAGTTTCCTTTAAAATAATTCTAAATACTCAGGCTAAGAGTCTTGTGAACTCGCTCTAAATGCGTAACGCACCTTATGTTGTTTCATCTTTTTATAGAGTTTATTTTTAGCAGTTTCGAGCTCTTCATCACTGTAGTTGCACTCTTTTTGTATAGTTTCAGCGCTCAATTTAGCACTCTCCATTGCAAAAAGTTTTAACTCTTTTTTCGTTAATTTTGCTTTGAGCACACCATAAAGCTCTTTTTCATCATTGATTATCTCTAATGTATCTACGCCATAAAGTTCACTGAGTATCTCTTTAACATTATTCTCATCGTGGAATTGTCTCCACACTGTATTTTCAAGCATTTATATTTTCTCCAATATTTGCGTTAAATCTTTTGTTTTTATAATTATGTTTGCCTCTTTTTCTAAAATAGGTCTTGCACAAAAAGCGACTCTTGTTCCTGCGTGAGCAAACATAGACAAATCATTTGCTCCATCACCACACACCATTGTCTCCTCTTCACTCACACCTAAAATATTTTGAAGTCTCACTATCATGTCACCCTTAGAGAAGTTAAACATCATATCCCCACCAACAAAACCTGTAAGCTTTCCATCTTTATGATGCAATACATTTGAAAAATCTGCATCGTATCCTAGGATATCTTTTGCATAAGAGGTAGCAGTTCTAAATCCACCACTAAAGCACACAACAGTGATACCTCTTTTTTTAAGCTCTGCAATAGTCTCAACTGCACCTGGCATATATGGTAAGTTTTGGCTGATTTTCTCAACTACTGAGAAATCAAGCCCTTTTAAAAGCCCTACTCTTTGTTGCAATGATTCAAAAAAATCAAGTCTTCCCGACATCGCTTCTTCAGTAATTTTTGCAACCTCTTCACCAATCCCTAACTCATCTGCGAAAAAATCTATAGTTTCTCCATCCATCAAAGTCGAATCAAAATCAAAAACAGCTAGTTTTAGCATAAATAATCTCTCTTTTGTTATAATGTCGCAATTATAGCGAATTAGGACTTTTTTTGTTTGATACACTTATAGATAAATTAAAAAACGATACATATATTACACTAGAAACCACCCCTTCACACTCTCCTGTGTTTACTCCAATAGTAGATAAGATAGAGCTCTTAGGGCTCCATGAACTTGTAGATGGGTTTTCAACTACTGATAATCCTTTGGCAAAATTAAAATATAGCTCTTTATTTGCCGCAAAAATACTTCAAGATAGATTCAATAAACCTGTAATTGCAACTATGAGCATGAGAGATAGAAATAAGATTGCACTTCAGTCTGACTTACTCGGTGCAAATGAGGTTGATGTTAGAGCTATACTAGCACTCACTGGTGACCCTGCTACTATCTCTGACCAGCCACATACAAAAGGTGTTTTTGAGTCTGATAGCTCACTTCTGCTTGAGATTATCTCATGCTTTAATTCAGGTATAAATTTTGCAGGAAAACCACTTGCCTTAAAGCCAAAAGAACTCTATCCATTTGCAGTTGTAAACTCCTATGCTAAAAACCCTAAAACTCTTCAAAAAAAGATGCAAAAAAAGATAAATCATGGTGCGATTGGGATTATCACGCAACCTGTATATGATTTAGAGAGTGCAAAAAGGCTTATAGAGCTAAAAGAGGCCGCAAATAAAGAGTGTTGTTCCCAAAACAGAAGTGCTGAACTGATTTTAGGACTATTTCCTATCACAAAACTGCGTACAGCTCAGTTTTTAGCTTCTCATGTTCCAGGTATCAATGTTCCAAATAATTGGATAGAACTTTTACGAGATGCAAACGAAAAAAGTATTGAAGAGGAGTATAAAGTTGGATTTGAACTCAGTAAAAAACTTTTTGATGAGATTAAAGAGTTCCACCCAAAGATTCATCTTATGACTGCGAATCAATTTCAAATTGCTAAAGATATTTTAGCCTAAAAGAGTGAACAAATTTTCTAAATAACTCAAAAGGTAAAGGCTTGCTAAAATAGTACCCTTGCACCTTATAGCATTTTAAAAATTTCAGAGCTTCTACTTGTCCTATCGTCTCTGACCCTTCAGCCACAACCTCTTTGCCCAATGATTTACCCATGCCAATAATAGCTTCGATGATCGAGTGATCATCTTCACCTTTTTCTATCTCATATACAAAACTACGATCAATTTTAATAGTCTCAGCAGGTAATTTTTTCAGGTAACTCATCGATGAATAACCCGTGCCAAAATCATCAACAGAGATTTTAAACCCTTTTTTATGCAATGCTCCCTGAAATCCATTTTTGCCAGATTTTTTCACCTGATACATCGCTATATCAGATCTCTCCATAAGCTCTTCATAACTGGTGGCATCATCAGGATAAATGCTAATGCCAATACTTACACCTGAGTATAGTTTATTTCCAGCTATATGTCCATAGGTGTCATTAACATTTTTAAAATTATCCATATCTATAAAAAGAATAGCCATTTTTTTATTGTTACGCTTTAGTGCAGCAATTCTCCCTTTGACTCTATCTTCAAATAATACTCTGTTTGGAAGCTTCGTAAGTGAATCGTAATAGGCAAGACTATGTAAAAGTTTTTCATTTTCTTTAGGAATATTTAATAACATCCCCAAAACACCTGCAAATTTTCCATCTTTATAGAATGGTTTTTTAATCACCCTGAATATATAAGTTTTTTCACCGATAAGAACTGACTCTGTCTTGTCAATAAACTCTCTGTTTTTAATAACAGCAAAATCATCATCTGCAAATCTTTTGGCAAGCTCATGAGAAAAGAATTCATAATCACTTTTGCCTATAATCTCTGATGGCTTAGAAGAAAGTAGCTATGCTTTAGTATATTTTGATATAATCGCACTGCTAATTTATTAAATATATTGGGAAAATTATGATTGATTTAAAACTACTACAAAAAGATTTTGAGAGTGTGAGTGCAAAACTGATGCGTAAAGGTGTGGACGCTACACTGATAGAAAATTTAAAACTCAAAAACGGAGAGTTAAAAAAAGCAAAGGTAAATTTTGAAACCCTTCAAGCACTTCAAAACTCAATGAGTAAAGAGTTTGGTGCTTATAAAAGAGAGGGTAAAGATATTAGTGAACTCAAACAGAGAGTAGATGCAAATAAAATTGTAATTGCTGAAGCCCTAGATATTCAAAGAGTTGCACACGAAGAGCTTGAGGCTATCGCTATGGCTATCCCTAACATGCCTGATGATAGTGTTCCAGATGGTATAGATGAAGATGATAATATAGAGATTAAAAAAGTGTTAACGCCAAAAGAGTTTAGCTTTACCCCAAAAGAGCATTGGGAGTTAGCAGAACAAAATGGCTGGATAGACTTTGAGCGTGGTGTAAAACTAGCTACAAGCCGTTTTAGCGTATCTTTTGGCATGGGTGCGAAACTTGAGCGTGCTCTTATAAATTTTATGCTTAACTTTAATGCTCAAAGAGGTTTTGAGGAGGTGAGTGTTCCTGCACTTGTAAACCGTACTGCCCTAGAAGGAACGGGACAACTTCCAAAATTTGAAGATGATCTTTATAAGATGGAGGGGCAAGAACTTTTTTTAATCCCAACAGCAGAAGTGCCCCTTACAAATCTTTTCCAAGATGAGATTTTAGCATCTGAGCAACTACCTATAAAAATGACCGCTTATACCTCATGTTTTAGAAAAGAGGCAGGTGCAGCAGGTCGTGACACAAGAGGGATGATTCGACAACACCAATTTCACAAAGTTGAATTAGTAACTATCGCTAAACCTGAACAAAGTGAAGAAATTTTTAACGAGATGGTACAAACAGCATCTGATATATTAACAGCACTAGAGCTTCCCCACAGAATCGTAAATCTTTGTACTGGAGATTTAGGCTTTTCTGCTGCACATACAACAGATATAGAAGTGTGGCTACCAGGACAAGACCAGTACCGTGAAATAAGCTCAATAAGCAATACAAGAGATTTCCAAGCAAGACGAGCAAAAATAAGATACAAAGATGGCAAAAAGAATCTCTTTGTAAATACACTAAATGGTTCATCTTTAGCAGTTGGAAGAACATTAGTAGCTATAATGGAGAACAATCAAAATGAAGATGGAAGTATAGATATTCCTGAAGTTTTGAAGCCTTATTTAGACATGAGTGTTTAGAAGTTTGAAGAGTTCAACTGATATAACTATTATATCAGTCAACCTATAAATTTTCATTATGTATGTATAATATTCTATATTTTGACATCTGTAAGTGTTTTATATGAAAAATATGCCCTTTTTTGGATGCTGCGTACAAAATGCTGGTATTTGGCATCTTTTTATTATAAAGATGCCATTAAAACTAAATATTATAATTTAGAAAATTTATTCTTCTGCACATCATCTAAAATTGATGATGACATCTCTTTGACTTCACTCGCTACAATACTCACTTCATTCGTAGTTTGTGCATCTAATTTAGTGCTTTGATCTATCTTTGATATTACTATGTTAACTTCCGATACAGCTTTACTTTGTTGATCAATACTAGCACCTATATCGGAGATTGACTGTGTTAATATATTTATATTTGTATTGATTTCAGCTAGTGATTTTTGTGTACGCTCTGCTAATTTTCTTACCTCATCAGCAACCACAGCAAATCCGCGTCCATGTTCACCAGCGCGTGCCGCTTCTATAGCTGCATTTAGTGCTAGTAAGTTAGTTTGATCAGCAATATCACTAATAATTTCCACTACATGTTTAATATCATCTGATTGTGCTACAACCTCTTGAGATCTTTGGGATGTATCTTCAATAGAGTGTGTAATTTGTTCCATTGAAGTTGCCGTTTTTTCCAATCTTGCAGATTGTTCCAATGTCGATGCACTTAAAGATTTCATTTTTCCTTGCAGGAACTCTGATTTTATTAAAAGCTCATTTGAACTCTCACAAGAGTTATTGAGCATCTCTGTTATAGCAGAACCAAGCCTATTTATATTATTTACAATATCTTTTGTCTCTCCATCTATTTTGTTATCTAAATCAATTTTATTGATGTAGTTATATTTGGTATATTCGTTAAGAACAGATAAAATATCACTCATAATAGATGATTGGGTATCCAACATTTTGTTTATTGTAGTTACCAATGTCTGAATTTGCGGATTTGATGCCTTAGAATGAACTCGGCAATTAAAATATCCTTGTTCCATTTTGTTGAGTGTTAAAATCGCTTCCCCAACACACAACATATCATTTTCAATCTCATCATTGATTTTATCTATATTTTTATTGATCATCTGAGCCACAATTGCCATCTCATCTCTGCCCGATAAGTCAATCTTCTCAATTAGATTATGTTGACGATTTAAAAACTCTAAAAACTGTTTCACCCCATCGTTTATCTTAGAAACTGAGCCAGAGATATCTCTCGTTATAAAAAATGATAATACTAATGTTATCAGTATAACAATAATACTAATAACTATATACAAGATAAGACTTGTTTGCTCACTTATATATTTTGAGTGAGCATTCTCAATCAACCTTTTACTAATATAATCATCAACTTCTTTAAGTAGATCTATTTTTTTACTAATTGCATCAAACCAATGGGAAGCATCCACACTAAATCGATCTAATTCTTTTGAAGCAAAAAGGATACTCCTCATTTGATCAACATCTTCTACAACTTTACTGTTCATAGTATTTTCTTTAAAGAGTACAATATTTTTTGAAGCTAATGTATCAAAACTATCCATATAAGAATTTTGTTCAGATATTAGTGATTCCAACTTTGATTGCGCCCCTTTTGCAAATTTACCATTTGTAAATGTTGCACTTCCTATTGCTCTTTCTATCCCTGCACGCTCTTTTGATTGTAAAAAGTTGTAATACGCAAGAGTGTTATATGTTAATTCTGAATCAACAGCTAAGTGAGATGTTTTAGCTATAAAGTTTAAAAAGCCCTTATTCATTAGCGTATAGTAAGCAATGGCATTTTTTGAATTGATACTCAAAGCTCTAACTTGAGAACGAATACTTTTTATCTTTTTTAACTCAATCATAGCGCTGTTCAATGATTGTAAAATATCTCCATTGAGTAGTTTTTTTAGATCTGATTTTTTCATAAAATCTTCAAGTTCTAAAGAGAACTTATCAGTATTTTTATATTGTTGTGAGAGTTTTTGTATAAATTTTTCACCCTTAGAACTTATATACCCTACTGTATAACCACGCTCTTTTTGTGTTTCATGTAGTAGCTTTGATAGGATCACATCTAGTTTCACAACTGTATCAAAAGTTTTATACTCTTTACTTTTAACACTATGCCCTTGTATAGTAATAAGAGCAATGATTACAACACTTATAATTGGAACTATAACATTGAGCAAAAGCTTGTTTTTAATTGTAATATTTTGCAACAAGTTCATTTTATTCCTTCTGCGCTTTCATCTCTGTATAAAGAGCTGTATATTTTTCCGCTTCTTTTTCGGATACTTTTCTTCTGCAAGAGATATAACCTTTTGTTCCATCACAAGACATAAATGGATATACAGTTGCAAAAACCCAATAAAACTTCCCTTGCTTTGTTTTATTTTTAACAAACCCTCTCCATATATTGCCACTCTTTACTGTATCCCACAGATCTTTAAATGCTGCCCTTGGCATATCTTCATGCCTTACTATATTGTGAGGTTTACCAACCAAGGCTTCTATAGTGTATCCTGCATATCTGCAAAATTCATCATTAGCAAAGCGAATTATCCCTTTTTCATCTGTTTCTGATACTAAAAAAGCTGTATCTTCTAAGAGTACTTCTTTATTTAATATATCCATAAATGGCCTTAATGTTAAAAATCTTTATGTATTGAAATTCCTCTAAATTATACAATAATAATATTTATATATGATGTAATCTGAAATAAAGTTACAATTTTTATCTACTTAGTAACTTTTATACTATTTAAAGTGACTTATGGTACCTTTTTTGCTTATTTATAAGCTACAAAACACTCGAACTAAGGTATATAATGACAGAGCCTATTGAAGAGATAATCATTATAAATGATAGTGAAGCAGCTAATTACGATACTTCTGATAAACAAGAAAAGCTATCTTTAGATAAAGGTGGTTCTAAAAACAAACTTGTCATCTTTGGTGCTATAGGGGTTGGACTACTCACAATAATTATTATAGTTATACTTTTATTATCTAGCTCTTCAAAAAAACTAGATGAAGTCTCTATCGATTTTATAGAAGAACAACTCGATAAAAACACCACTAAAACTATAGAGCCGAGCAAACTAGAAAATATGATAGCAAAAGCAAACTACCTTTATTCAAGTGGTTCTAAAGATGAGGCTCTATTTTTATATGAAAAAATTGCTCTCTACAGTGAAGCAATTTCTCACTATAACTTAGGTGTAGCACAACTAAAAGATGCTCAATACTCTCTAGCACTCAACACCTTTCAAAAAGCAATAATGAATGATGAAAAAAGATGTGTGAGTGCAATCAACGCAGCAGTTTGCTCCTTACATCTTAAAGATCAAGAGAGTTTTAAATACTATATTGATTTAGCACATGCTTATCTTTCCCATGAAATTAATTCACCTCTTTACTCTTACTATTATGCTCTTATTAGCTATTATAACAACAACTATATTGAAGCTTTGAGCGCTTTGAAAAATGCAACATCCAATGAATATCCAAATGTTCAAAAGCATCTCAGCGCTAAAATAAATGCTTTATTTGGCAATAATTATGATGCTATTGAAGTTATGGAAAAAAACTATATTGATGAGGATACTTTGAGCATAGGTTTACTATACGCCAATATAGGAGATCTTACTCTCGCTCAAAAGCATTTACAAGATGCTATAACCAAAAATATTGAACCTCTAAAGGCAGGTGTTGCACTTGGACTTGTAAATCTCAAAGCTGGTAAAGTATCAACCGCAGCAACACAACTTAAAAATATTACAGATATGTTTCCAGAGGAAGTATATAAGCCATATCCTATAAAAGTAAAGCTCAAAAATTCCCTTTTTGATCCGCAAAAAGCCCAACATAGATATAGAGATACACACAACAATAGCAAATCGATTACATATCAAAAAATATTTTATTTCTCCCCTTACAAAATATTCAATGCCAACCAAACTATCAGCTATATACGAAAAGGGAATGCTAATATATTTATAGATAATGTTGCAAGCGCCAAAAAATACCTGCAAAAAAGTGCCTCTGCATCCAATGTAAACCAAGGGATTACAAAAGCAATAAAACAAGCACTTTCATTTAAAATAAGGAAAGCTAATGAAGAGCTAAAGCGATTAATAACTATACAGCCAAAACACTCTATCTTGCACTACAACCTAGCCCTTACCTATGCACAACTAGGTGACATGACAAATGCCTATAAACATTTTTTACGCTCCTATCATCTCGATGCTAAAAACTATCTCTCAGGCATATACGCAATTATGGCAAGTCAAATTATTTCCAAAGATACTATAAAACTAAAATCAATCATAAAAGACTCTCTCCAACTAGAAGAGGAAAGTGAAGATATAAATCTATATAAAACATTGCTACACCTCAGTGAAGATAACTTTTTAGCTACTGTTGAGTGGCTAGATTATGATTATAAACAAAGACCACTATACCTTGCATTAGACACCATCATTGCGCTCAGACTTAACAAGATAGATATAGCTAAAAAATCTTCCCAAAAGCTTACTATCCTTCTTCCAAATGATATATTGTCACACCTTATGTATATAGATACTATTTACGATAATTTAAAAACAGACGAGTATGCTACTAAGGTTGCTAGCTATCTCAATAATCAAGATTTTAATTTTAATGATTTATACTTTGGTCCATATGTTACTAGGTATCTTTATATTCAGCAAAATCTTATTACGGGAAGGTTATATTTTTTAAGAGAACAACTTAGGGAAGTTTTAGAAACAACAACAGAAGATACGCATGAACTCACAAGTTCACTAGCTCTGGCATCTCTATATGATAAAGCTTTCGAAGAATCATACACACTATATAACCAACTAGTTGATGAGTTGAAGGTAAGAGATGCACATACTCTGTTTTTAGCTGCAGTGGCATCTACAGCAGCTTCTCATCATGAAAATGCGATAGCCTTACTAGAGCTATCTAAAATGAAAGATAGTGACTTTTTAGAGAGTAGATATGCTTTAGGTTTACTCTATCTCGAAGTTATGAACAACAAGGGTGCTGCTATTCAATTTGGAAAGATTAAAGGCAGTGGGTTTAACTCTGAGTTTTTCGATTTTGAGATAGATATAGACAAACTCACATTTGAAAAACAAAATCCAGAGTGATCTATGTGGATATTGTTTAAGAGAAGTAGCCTAGCAATGACTCTGAAGCTTTTATTTGGTTGCCTACATTGATATTGAGTCTAAAGTTTTGTGGCAAATAAATTGTTGTGATGCCATGTAGCATTACCCCATATCTAGCGCCTTGTTGAAATTTCTGTTGCTTTAAAATATCTATTTTAATTCCATCAAAACTTTGTTGTAGCATATGAGATATTTTTAAGCTATTTTTGCTTTCATCCTCAAAAGTTATCTCTAAATTTTCATTCAACTTTTTGCTAAGCTTGTTAAATCTGGAGATTCTTGTTCCATGAGTTAAAGTAAACTCTTTTATCTTTGATGTAAAGGGGACTCTTAAAACAGATACATCCGTATATGTGGTATTTATCTCAATCTTGTAAGCATATTCACTCTCTTTAAGCTCCTCTATGGAGAGAACAACTCCATCCACAGGGGAAACAACACTTTTCTCTTGATATATTGGAACTAAACGCTCAGGATTTCTATAAACAAAAAGGAAAAAGAGTGTCGCTAAAAAAACCATAAAAGCTAAAAATTCTAAATCAAGTATAGTAAATAAAAAAAACACTAAAACTGCTGATAAAACGAAACTCCAGCCCTCTTTAGCAACTGGCAATAGATTATTTCTCATCATCCTGCTCACTATCTTTATTTTCTAATTTTGGTATATTTTTTTTATCTACCATTTTGGCATCTTGTTTGAGTTCCTCTTCAATTGCATCAGATACATCTGATACTTTAGATTCCATATTGTTCTCTTTTTCAAAATTTATAATTATATCTCTAACCTCTTCACCTGTAATATTTTCTTTTTTATAAAGCAAGGCAACCATATCTTCAATAGCATCACTATACTCTTCTAAGCGTGCAACAACTGTATCATAACGCTCAGATAATGAGGACTTGATAAACTCATCCATATTCTCTGCCATCTTGTCACTATACTCACGAGAAGTTTGCTGTCCGCCACCTAAGAATGATTGTCTGCTTTTCTCTAAAACCATAAGTCCAGCTACATCACTCATACCGTATGTTTGCACCATCGATTTGATAATATCTGTAGCACGCTCAAGATCATTTCCTGCACCAGTAGAGATTTCACCAATAAACACTTGCTCTGCTGCGCGTCCACCAAGAAGTACATCCACTTCAGCCCACAACTCATGCTTCTGCATCATGAATTTATCTTCTTCTGGCTTATTAAGTGTATAACCTAGAGCTGCTAAACCACGAGGAACAATAGAAACCTTAGAAACTTTCTTAGCCCCTTCCGTTGTCTCAGCTAAAAGAGCATGACCACTCTCATGGTACGCAACAATTTTTTTCTCTTTAGGATTTATACGGCGAGATTTTTTAGCAAGTCCTGCGATAGCTCTCTCAACTGATTCAAAAAGATCAGTCTGTTTAACAGTTTTTTGAGTTTTTCTACCTGCTAAAAGGGCTGCTTCATTAATGATATTTGCTAAATCTGCACCAGCCAATCCAGCTGTTAACCTAGCTATCTCTTCTATCTCCACATCTTTATCCATTTTTACACTTTTCATATGCACTTTTAGGATTTTTATACGACCTTCAAAATCAGGCTTATCTACTAACACTTGTCTATCAAAACGACCAGGACGAAGAAGTGCGGCATCTAAAACTTCTGGTCTATTGGTCGCTGCTAAAATAATTACAGGAGTGTCCGTTCCAAAACCATCCATCTCAGCTAGAAGCTGATTTAGAGTTTGTTCCCTTTCATCATTACCACCCATCATTCCACCAGCAGCACGACTTTTTCCAATAGCATCTATCTCATCTATAAAAATAATACTCGGCGCATCTTTTTTAGCTTGTTCAAACAAATCACGAACACGAGCAGCACCGACACCAACAAACATCTCTATAAAACTAGAGCCACTCACTGAAAAGAATGGAACATCTGCTTCACCAGCCACAGCTTTTGCGAGAAGTGTTTTACCTGTACCAGGGCTTCCTACAAGAAGTACCCCTTTAGGAATTTTTGCTCCAATTTCAACATAACGAGCAGGATATTTTAGGAAGTCAACAATCTCTTGCACCTCCTCTTTTGCCTCTTCTACACCAGCTACATCATCAAATTTTGTTTTTGGTTTTTCAGAACTAACCATTTTTTTAGAGTTACCCATACCAAGGATACCACCACCCATACTTTTTTGCATCCGTCCAGCAAAAAACATCCAAATAGCAATAATGATAAGAAAAGGAAATAACCAGCCAAACATCTCAACAAACCAGTTGCTTTCGTTAAATCCTGTATATTCAATCCCCTGCTTGTCAAGCTCCTCTATAAGCTTTGTATCACCCCTTACAATTCTTGTTGTATAAACAGTTCTACCATCTGAAGAGACAGATTTAATATATGTTTGACCTATATCTACTTTTTGAATCCCTTTGCTTGCTATTAGACTTTTAAATTCTGAATAACTTACTTGTTTTATTTTTGTATTGGTTCCTGCAACATTACTATTAAGATTCTGCCCATCACCTACTAGGACTTTAAATACCAATATAATTACAACTGAAAAAATTGCAAAAGTAACTAATGGGTTTTTATTAAAAAAGTTATTGTTATTATCGTTTTTCTTTGGTTCTTGATTTGCCATTCTATTCTCATTTTCCTATTTTTTATTTAAGACAAGTGTTACCCACTCATCCTCTATTATTCTTTCGATAATTTCACAGTCTTTGTAAAAATTTAAAACTTTTTTTTCATATTTATCTAATATTCCAGAAAGCACTAAAACAGCATTTTCTTTTAGAGCGTTTTTTAAATCTTTTGCTATAAATGTTAAAACATCTGCGACTATGTTTGCTACGACGATATTATACTTTGTGTTTGTAACTGAACATGACCCTTCCCAAATCTTTGAGAACGCAACACCATTCATTTTTGCATTCACTGTTGCATTTTGTACAGAAACAGGATCAGTGTCACAAGCATCTACAATTGCACCAAGCTTCATAGCGCCAATACCAAGAATGCCACTACCACAGCCAACATCTATAAGTGTATCACCCTCTTTTACATATCTTGATATCGCTTTTAATGACGATGCAGTTGTTGGATGATGCCCAGTACCAAAGGCTAAAGCTGGATCTATCACAATATTTATCAAGTTCGGATTTTCTTCATCCCAAGTTGGATGGATGTAAAATTTTTCTATCGTTACTGGCTGAATACTTTTTTGGTAAGATCCAACCCAATCACTATTTGTAAGTTTAGTCTGCTGAATGTCAAGTTCTATAACTTCACCTAAAGCTTTTTGTAGGGCTTCTTGAAATTGCTCTAATCCCCAAACTATAGTGTCTAGTTCATCTTCACTTCTTATAATGAAACCATCGTTAGTCTCTTCAAAACCAACGGGAAGTGTATCACTTAAAAAATCAGCAAATAGCTCATGATGCGATGAAACTTTTACAACTAACTCAAAATAGTGCTCTTGCATTACTCCGAAACGCCCATTACAGCACCAAGCTTCTCTTTGAGAACTTGCGGAGTGAACGGTTTTACAATGTAGTTATTAACGCCTGCTTTGAGTGCAGTAATCACTTCCGCTTTACCACCCTCAGTTGTCACCATAATAATTGGTAAATCTTTAAAACGCTCATCTGCACGCACTTTTTTAACAAGTTCAAGTCCATTCATCTCTGGCATATTCCAGTCAGTAATTAACATATCTACATTTGGGTTAGCATCAATAACATTCCAACCTTCAACGCCATCAGCACCCTCTAAAATATCTTTGTATCCTAAGCGAGCTAGAGTATTTTTTATAATACGACGCATTGTAGAACTATCATCAACAACAAGTAGTTTCAAGTGAAATCCTTTATATTTATATATTCCATTTAATTATTATACAATAATATCAAAAATATGTCATTTTTACTATTAATCTAAGAGTTTAAACATTTTTACTAAGTCTAGTGTTCCCTCATAGTAAGCTTTCCCTATGATAACACCGTCAACCTCTTTAGTAGCTATAAGCGTTTCAATATCGCTTTCATCTTTTACGCCACCACTAGCAATTGTGCTTATCCCACTAGCTCTTGCTATATCTAATGTAAAATCAACATTCACACCTGCAAGCGTGCCATCTTTACCAACATCTGTACAAATAATTGCTGCTACACCAGCATCAGCAAACTCACGAGCTAAATCAGTCGCACGCATTGTGCTCACCTCTCCCCATCCCTCAACAGCCACAAAACCATCAATAGCATCAATCCCAACAGCAATAGGATACTTTGCTGCCATATCTCGTACAAACTGAGGATCTTTGACTGCTATAGAGCCAAGGATAATTCTATCTATCCCAATTTCTAGCATTTTTTGTATGGTTGCCTCATCACGAATGCCTCCACCTAACTCTAACTTAACATTACAATTCTGTCTAATTTTGATTATTTGTTCTAAATTTTTAGGCTCACCTGCAAAAGCACCATTAAGATCAACTAAATGAACCCACTCTGCTCCCATCTCTTCAAATTTTTTTACTAAGCTCCACGGCTCATCTGAATAAATTTTTGCACTATCCATCAAGCCTTTTGTAAGGCGAACTGCTTTTCCATCTTTTAAATCTATCGCTGGGTATAAAGTCATTTTTTTACAATCCTATAAAATTTTCTAATATATGCAAGCCATTTTTATGACTCTTTTCTGGATGTGGCTGGATGCCCATAACATTATGATGAGCAACTGCTGATGTAAACTCATATCCATAATCTGTTTTCCCTATGATATCGCTCTTGTTTATACAATTTACATGATATGTATGTACAAAATAGAGATAATGTTCCTCATCTAAATTCTCAAACAAAGGATGTGAGGTTGTAAACATCCTATTCCAGCCCATATGTGGAACCTTTAAAGGCTCACTAAACTTTCTTGCATCAAAGGGGGTAACACTCCCTTGAATAAGTCCTAAACCTTCATGAGTGCCAAACTCTTCACTCGTATCAAACAGTAGTTGCATCCCTAAACAGATACCAAGTATATATTTTCCACTATTTGCATATTCTTGTAAAGCTTCAATCATATTTCTCTCTCTTAAATGCTCCATTGCATCACCAAATGCACCAACACCAGGCAGGATGAGCTTGTCGTAATCTTGAAATCTATCGGGGTCACTCTCAACAACAGTATCTGCTCCAAGTTTAGCAAATGCATTGCGTACACTTGCTAAATTCCCCATATTATAATCAACAATTCCTATCATGAGTCATGCTCCACTTTTGTAAATCTTATATATATTGCCAAACTTATCAGTAAAAGTGCAACACCAGCTATAATAAACATCGCGTACATTAATTGTTCAGGGTCAGTAATTGCAAATTTAAACACTAGCATCAATGCCTCAATAGAGAGCGCTATAATAATGGAGCCTAGAAACCTTACCATTGTTTTGTGTGGTCCTGAGATATTTTGCTCTTTATGCCGTCCTAATATCTCCTCTTCTATAAGGGTTTTTGAAAGGTCAAATATGGCAAGTGCCAGTGTTAAAAGGATAGTAGCTTCAAATACATTTTTTATATCAAAATGCGCAGGTGTTATTTGATATGAAAAAAATGTCCCTATCCCCTTAGCAAAAAGCAAAAGGGCAACGGATATAAGAGCAAAAGCAAATACAGCATATGAATACTTAAAAAAGCGCCCAAAGAAAGTATCCATTGTGTTGAGATGAGCTATCTTTATAACTTCATCAAGAGGCATATCTAAACAAGCGATATATTTAAGATTTCCATCTTCACAATATATTGGTTGAGAGGCAGTAACAGTCAATTCACCTGTTATTAAAGATGGGTAAGGGTCGGTAATAGTACAACGCTTTTCTCTAACTGCACGATAATAATAGGCACGATCTGCGCGGATTCTTCCTGCATCATCATCTATCTGCTTATCTGCTGTAAATGTTGGAGTAATTTGAACACCGCGAGTATCTAAAAGATATACACCCTCACAATTTTCCAAATCGGCCTTTATTTTTAAAAGGCGAGGCATGATCATCTCTTGGGATAAAGATGGTAACCTATTTGGAATATTTTTTGAAAACAGATAGCAAAAATAAGCTCTTGCTTTTGTACGACTCTGAGAAAACTGTTGTATATCTAATGCAACCATAAGTTTTCTTCCCCTTTGAAATAATTTAATGCAATTATACCAAAGCTAGCTAAGAAAATAACGACTTATATAAAAAATTTAAATATCCATTGCACCTTTTGCAAGTTGAGCCCACGGAGATGTTGCATCCGCATCAATAGCATCTTGATATGCTTCTTTTGCTTCATCTTCTCTCCATAATTTTTCATAAATAGTGCCTAAAATATATTTTTGTCTCGCTCTTTGAGAGTTATTCAAATCAATACTATCAAGAGCTTTTATAATCTCTAGTGCTTCATTATAGTTTTCTTTATTTACATATGCTTGATACACAGTAAACTCTACATAGGGGCTTTGAGCATAAGAGTTTGAGTTATTTTGTATATTGAGCACTTCACTCCCGTATTTAATAATCAAATTATCATCTTTCATATCGTTACCTATGCTCATCACAGCGACATATCTCTCTATATCCTTATAGTTACTTCCAAAAACCTCTTGAATCTTCACAATTGCATCTATCATATTGTTTGGTTCTTCTAGCCTATCATATGCGTCAAATAATATCCTATATATATCTTTGTACTCAGAGTCTGTGTCATCTTCAATGAGTGCAATTAAATCTAATGATGCATCAACCACATTACTATAGTTACCAGTTCTAAAATCAACTTTTATATATCTATGCAACCATTTTTTTCTTTTTTCCAAATCTTTTGATTGTAAATGTTTATTTGCTATTTGTTTTGCTAATAAGAAATTCGCTCCCTTCATGGAACACTCATATACTCCATCATCCCACTCATCTGAAAGTGTAATGTTATAGTCTCTTGAGATGTCTAAAACTTTTTGACACTCTTTTGCTTGTAAAGCATTTTTCATAACGCCTACAGCAGAGTCTGTAATTATCTTATGAGTATTTTCATAAAGTTCACCATCCAACTCTAATAAAGAATCCTCTATCATTAATACATCTTTATACATCTTATTTTTTACTAACAATTTTGCTTTTTCATACAGTGCTTTATTTCCTATACTATCACCTTTATATCTCTCTATTAGTTCATTATATTTTTTTAATTGTGTTGTTACATTTTCATCTATTGTGTCAAAGAAAAGTGAATCTTTTGCAATCTTAACTTCTGTAATAAATTCACCATTTTCAAACTTATCAATATAAAGATTTAAAGCATTGAGTGCCTCTTGTTTTTTGTCTGTTTTTGAGAGCCAAATACCTTTATCTTTTAGGAGTTTTTCGTAATCCTCATCTCTATCGTTTATCTCATTTATTATTACATCTACAATAGCTGATGCAACCTCATACTCTTGTTCCTCTTTAAAAAAGTTCATTATTTTAATAGATTGCTTATAATTATTCATAAAAAAATCAGGCTTTGCATTTATAATTTTCATCGTATATTTTATAGCTTCATCAGTTTTTGCATTTTTAATATAATAATTAACAAGAGCATATGCCGCTGTTGCCGCAATTTCGATATCTTGTGTTTCTTGTAAAGCTTTATTAAAATAATATAAAGCTTTGCTAGATGCACCTGATGCATCTAGCATATTTGCTTTATAAACATACCCCCATTGAGTAAAAGGGGAATCATAATGCTCACTAAAAAGCCTATCAAAAAAATAATCAGCATCACTATTAATCCCCATCTTTGCGTATGCGTTAGCGGTCAATGCTAGCACTTCAGGAATATTCTCATTAGATGAATATTCTCTAAAATATACTTTTGAGACATCAATTAATTGATCATACTCTTTGAGTTTTGAAAAAACTTTGATTTTATAAAAAAGCAGCTCGGAGATGAAAAGTGAATTTGGATATTGCTCTATTATTTCATCAATTAAATCTATACATCGCTCATACTTTTCATCCTTAAAGTAGCGTTTTATTTTAAGGTAGTCTGCAACATCTTGAATTTTTTTGATATGGACAGGGTTCCCCTTCAAATCGAGACTACCAATATACGGTAATTTATCTCCATTATGAAAATATGGAAAATTTATGCTTGTATCAGTAACTTTTTCTGTTTGTATAAATGGTATCTTATCTGCAAAACCTACCATCATCCAGTGATTTGACAATTTAACATCTGCAGTAAAGACAGTATCATCTTTAGTTAAATCAAAAATCATAGGAAAGAGTTTAATCTTTTGATAGGGGGTAATTATTAAAAAGAATGTTTTGTCTTTCACCTGTGCAACAATTTTAAAAAAGTCATTTTGGATTGTTCTGAATTTTTTAGAGGGTCGCTTAGAAAAAGCACACACAACTTTTGTTGTTATATCAAAGTCATTTTTGATAGCTTGACATAAAAAACTGTTTTTATTTTTAATATGGAGGATTGAATATTTTGCAAAATCTTCTTTTGCACCTTGAAGTGAAACTTCAAGAGCATAAAGATTAAAGCTTAAAAGGACAAAGAGGATGTATTTTAACAAAGTCTCTGCCTTTTAATTCTACACTAATGTAGTTGATTAATATCCACTGTTATATACAAATGCTGTAATAAACTCTAAAAGTGGATTTAGCATAACTATAGCAAATATAGTTCCTATTGCCGCAAATCCAATAATTGATTTTAGTGGTAATGTAGCATTTGTAACATACACATGTCCATCATTGCCAGTTACTGGCTCTTTCATAAACATATATACAATCAGTTTCACATAGTAATAACCAGCAATTGCTGAGTTAAGAGCCATGATAAGTGCTAGTATTGTATAGCCACCAGTTACTGCTGAACTAATCATATAAAGTTTTCCCCAAAATAGTGCAAATGGAGGAATACCTGCTAAACTTAGCATAAATAAACCCATAATTAACGCTGCTACAGGAGCAGTTTTAATCATACCTGCGAACTTATCAAAACTGTGGTCTGAGCTTTGGTAATCTGGTAGATGTTTTTGACGAGACATCCAAAGCATACTAAATGCTCCAAGGTTTGTGAAACTAAAGAGTACCCAATACAAGAAGAGTGCACTGTTAGCTTGTGTTGTAGCAATTAAAATTGCTGCCATTACAAAACCTGCATGAGAGATTGAACTGTACGCAAGCATTCTTTTCACATCAGTTTGAACCAATGCCCAAATATTTGCAGCAGTCATAGTAACTACAACAAATACATACAGAACAACTTCAAGCCAAACAACACCACTGTGGATTAAGAATTCAAAAAGTCTCATAGTAACAACAAAAGCTGCTATTTTTGGAACAATAGACATATATCCAGCCATCGATGCACTTGCACCCTCATAAACATCTGGTGCCCAAGTATGAAAAGGAACAAGAGATAGTTTAAACGCAAAAGATGCTAGTAAAAATGTAACTGCAACTAAAACATAACCTATGTCAGTATAGTTGTTTGCTTGTAGAACTGCCGCTATTTGATTGATTTCAATTGATCCCGTAAGAGCATACAGTACCATTGAACCAAAACTAAAAAATCCAGCTGCTAATGCACCCATAGTAAAGTACTTCACTGCTGCTTCAAATGATTTGTCGCGGTTATGCATAGCGATTAAAGTATAGAGCGCTAATGATGCTGTTTCTAAACCAACAAAGATTAAGATTAAATTATCTGTTGCAACCATGAACTGGAATCCAGCAATCATAAATAAGAATAAAGCGAAAAATTCAGGATAAGAAAACTCATGAAATCTTTTATGTGTTAAAGCCAATGGTATAAATAGCATTGATGCTCCAACGATAATAAACTGAGAAATAATTGCTAAACCATCAATAAGCATCATATCGAAAACACCCATAACAGTGCCTGTTTGAGCAAATACACCTGCTGCATCTAGCAGTGTACCAAAATCCATTATCAGAAATAGCATACTAAGACCAACATACAATGACTTATCTAATCCACCTTTAATTACATCAATAACAATAATTAAAAGTGCGCCAATGATAGGGATTAACATTGGTGCAAGAGTCATTAAATTTAATGACTCTAATGAAACATTTATTGGCTCTAACATTAGTTTACCTCCTGCATAGAAGCTTGCACTAGATTAGGAATTCTAGTTTTTGCTTCTTCGGTTATAGATTTATCATGCATTAATTGAACAACATACTCTACACTATTATTGATTGGCTCTAATACCGGCTTAGGATAGATACCTAACCAGATAGTAATTATTGTCAATGGAATCAAAGCAACAAGTTCTCTTTTATTTACATCTGGAAGATTTTTGTTCTTCTCATTTGTAACCTCTCCAAAGAAAAGTCTTTTGTATGCTGCTAGCATATAGATAGCACCAACAATAATCGCTATTCCAGCTAAAAGAGTTAAGATATGAGATTGTTGATAAAAGCCTAGAAGACTTAAAAACTCACCAACAAAGTTAATTGTAAGTGGCATGCCAACAGAAGCCATGAGCATCACTCCAAAGATAGTTGCATAAATTGGCATAACGGACGCCAATCCACCAAACTCACTCATCATCTTAGTGTGTCGTCTATCATAAATAACACCAACAAGAAGGAATAAAGCACCAGATACAACACCATGTGCAATCATTAAAAAGATACTTCCTGAGATACCCTCAACATTTAAAGCAAAAGTACCAAGAATAATAACACCCATATGTGAAACAGAAGAGTATGCTACAACTTGTTTGACATCCTCTTGTGCATAAGCAACCATTGCAGTGTATATAATCATGATAATCGCAATAATTGCAATTGGGAACATGAAATATACCGATGCATCAGGGAACATTGGCAACGAGAAACGGATAAAAGCATATGTACCCATTTTAAGTAAAATTGCCGCAAGTATTACAGAACCGATTGTTGGTGCTTGACCATGTGCATACGGCAACCATGTATGGAATGGAAACATTGGTACCTTAATAGCAAAGCCCATGAAAAATGCTCCAAATAACCATAACTGATATGTTTCAGGTAAAATAAGACGATGCCAATCAAGAATAGCAAAACTCCAGATACCAACGCCTGTTATAGGATCAATTGTAGCTTGATAGTAAAAATAAGCCATAAAGAGCATACCAACTAACATAACAAGTGAACCAGTAAAAGTGTATAAGAAGAATTTAACAGAAGCGTATATTCTTTTTTCTCCACCCCATGCACCAATAATATAAAGCATTGGTACAAGAGATAGCTCCCAAAACACATAAAACAAGATAGCATCTAGCGCAACAAATACACCGATCATAGTCATCTGTAAAAACAGGAGTGTTATAATCATATTTTTAACTTTTTTAGTATCAGTAAGCGAAGCGATACCAATCAAAGTAAAAAATGATGCTAAGATAACTATAAACAGTGAGATACCATCCACACCAACAATATAGTTAATACCAAAGGCTGGCAGCAATGGAAGATTTTCCATAAACTGCATACCAGCTACATTTGAATCAAAAATAAACCACAACCACAAAGATAGTGCTAATTCGATAGCTGATACTGTCACACCATATGCCCGTATGCTATCTTTATGAATCATAAATCCAAACACTGCTGCCAATGCTGGAAAGAAAATTAAAGTCGATAAAATATAATCAAACATCTATTGCACTCCTAAAGTAGATAAGAAAAATTCAATTTCACTAGAAAATTTAACTGCTAAGCCAAAAACTACTGCTAAAGATAACAAACCAACAGCACCTGCAACCATCCATTTAAGCATGGTTGATAAGTTACCGTTTTGCATATCTCTTGTGTTCTCACCTGTATTATAGATAGCTTTTGCTATCCCATCCACCGTTGCATCTACAATTTTCATATCAACTTCTTTCCAGAATGCTAATGATAATTCTCTATATGGTTTTACAAGGTAGTTTTCATAAAACTGTGGAATATAGTATTGGTTTTTAAGAAGTTTATACCCAAAGCTATTTTCCATAGCAGAAGTTCCATCTGGAACTTTAACCTCACTCAGTGCATATTTTTTATATGCAAAAGCGATAGCTCCTATAACAAACAACTGTGTACCAATAGTCATTATCCAGTAAACAACAGCACTATGAACATGATATTGAGTTGCTGGTAATACGATAGTTACCATATCAAAATATGTACCTTTCAATGAACCAGCAATTATTGCCAATAGAAGTAATGGAGTCATAGCAACTAACATAAATTTATACGCTTCATGGGGATCAATACCAAATAGTTTATATCTCTCTTCACCATGAAATATTAAAGCAACCAATCTAAATGAATAAAAAGCTGTTAAACCAGCAGTAAATAATAGTACCGTATAGATTATATAGTGATTCTGAATAAATCCAACTTCTAAGATTAAATCTTTAGAGAAGAAACCTGCTAATGGGAAGATACCAGCTAAGGCTACAGAAGCAATGGTCATCATAATAAATGTACCCTTCATAACCTTAGAGAGACCACCCATTTTAAACGGATCTAACTCATCATTCATCGCATGCATAACATTACCAGCTCCTAAGAATAACAGAGCTTTAAAAAATGCATGTGCCATAAGGTGAAAGAGTGCAACCCAATAAGCTCCAAGACCAGCTGCAACAAACATATACCCTAACTGTGAAAGTGTAGAGTACGCAATAATTCTCTTCATATCACGATTCACAAGTGCCATCGAAGCAGCAAATAGTGCTACAAATGCACCAAGACTTGCTATAAACAATCCAACATGTGGAATTAAATCATAGAGTGGGTTAGCACGAACTATAAGATATACACCTGCTGTTACCATAGTCGCAGCATGAATCAATGCAGAAACTGGGGTAGGACCTTCCATCGCATCAGCCAGCCAAGTATGGAGTGGGAACTGAGCTGATTTACCCATAGCACCGATAAATAAGAAGATACCCATCCAAGTTAAAATATCAGTCTCTAAAGATGGCATTGCTGCAAAAGCTTCAACATACTGAAGTGTTCCTGTGTTCCAATACACTAAGAAGATACCTATAAGCATCCCAAGGTCAGCAATACGATTCATAATAAAAGCTTCATTAGCAGCCCAAGTAGCAACCTCTTTATGATACCAAAAACCGATCAGACCCCATGAACACAGACCAACACCTTCCCAACCGATAAAAAGACCAGCGAAGTTATCACTCATTACAAGAATCATCATTGAGAAAACAAATGCTGACAACCATGCAAAGAAACGGTTAAATGCTTTGTCATGACTCATATAACCAATAGCATATACATGAACAACTGTTGAAACTAGTGTAACAACCATCATCATAGTTACAGAGACTTGATCAACCATAAAACCAAACGGTATGTAAAGATCACCTGTAGCCATCCATGTCATCATCTCTACATGTATGCTACCACCAGTTTTTAATACATACGCTAATAAAATACTACTAGCTAAAAACGATATGAACAATAAAGCCGATGGAACTATACCAGCAATCAGTGTCTTTGGTGATGCACTAAAAAGTGCAGCAAACATAGACCCAACTAGTGGTGCAAATAATGCTATATATAAAAACATTTCCATATTACTATCCTCTCATCGTTGACATATTATCTAGGTCAATATTGCCATGGCGTTTATGCCATACAATTAATAAACCAAGCCCTACAGCTACTTCTGATGCAGCGATTGCAATTACAAAAAATGCAAACATTTGCCCAGTTAAGTCACCATAATAATGTGAAATCGCAGCAAAAGCAATATTAACCGAGTTGAGTAATATCTCTGTTGCGAAAAACAATAAAAGAAGGTTCTTACGACGCATAACACCAACTAATCCTATAGCAAATAAAATAGTTGATAAAACAAGGTAATGATTAAGTCCTATTTCCATCATGAAAGTACCTTTTTATTTTTTTCTTTTTTTACGTCTTTAATCTCAGCATCACTCATAAGAGTAAGAGATAAATCCATTTTCTTTCCTGCTAAAACAATTCCAGAAATCATTGCAACTAGTAACATAACCGCAGCAACCTCAAAAGGAATCAAATACTTAGTAAATAGAACCATACCAACATCTTGCGTATTTCCAACACCCTCAGTCATAGGATAGAAAGCTACTATATTATCTGCTACCATAGGTGTTGCAAAAATAACAACCACCAATATGGCTGCTAATGTACCTAAGCCAACTATAATCATCTTGTTGCCCTTCTTCTCTTTTACATCTCTTGTAGTATCAAAGAACATCATACCAAATGCGTAAAGAGCCATCACAGCACCTGAGTAAACAACGATTTGAATCGCACCTAAAAAGTCAGCACCTAAAATAAAGAAAAACGCTGAAATAAAAATCATCCCTGCTGCTAATGCCGTTAAAGCATATAACGCTTGTGATGTTGTAACTGCAATGAAAAACATTGCAATTGTTAAAAATGAAAACAGATAAAATGCTACCGCTTCAAACATAACCTAACTCCTTAATATGCTAGAGGTGTTTTTTTAACACGCTCATCTTCATGTGGTGTGATAGCACCAAAACCTTCAAACTCAAGCTGTGTTCCAGCTTTCATCTTGTCAAGTGGTGTTAACATATCTTCATATATTAAAAAGTGCTCTCTTTGATCACTAGCATTTTCGTACTCACCGCCGTGTGTAATTGCAAGCTCAGGACAAACTTCAGCACAGTATCCACAAAAGATACATCTACCAAGATTTATACTGTATTCGCTTACCTCTTTACGAGAATTTTCATCTATCTTTGTATCAATTCGGATACAGTTAGAGATACAAATTTTCTCACAAAGTCCACATCCGATACATCTCTCAGCATCTGATTCCCAAAGCCTCTTCATCTCATGCACTGCACGATAACGAGGACCTATTGGCATCTTCTCTTGAGGATAGCTCACCGTGTGGATGTCAAATCTAATCATCTCACGCAGAACTACCCAAAGACCAACAAAAAGTTCGCCTCTAAAAGTTCTCTTCACTACTCTTTTAAATTTTCCCCAACCATCAGTAGGATAATCTTCAATATCTACTAAATAGTAACCATTTTCACTAACATCTCTGTTATTAAACTGTTCATTATTCATTCATATCCCCTTAAAACATCATCACAAAGC
Source organism: Sulfurimonas sp. (assembly GCA_026988315.1). Classification (GTDB taxonomy): domain Bacteria; phylum Campylobacterota; class Campylobacteria; order Campylobacterales; family Sulfurimonadaceae; genus Sulfurimonas. Next base: position 28,267 of record JALSLJ010000079.1, read on the forward strand.
CAGCGATTATAATATTAATCACAGCTATCGGCATAAGTACTTTCCAACATAACCACATCAATTGATCTGGTCTTACATCTGGCCAAGCAGCTCTAGTCCATAAGAAAAAGAAAAAGAAAAATGCAACTTTTCCAAGTAATGCCATAGCACCTAGGAAACTTCCATCACCATAACCACCTAAGAAAAGTAAAGGGATAACAAAAGACAGAAAGAACATATTTGCATACTCACCTATAAAGAATAGCCCCCATCTCATACCAGAATACTCAGTACCAAATCCGTCAATAATCTCATGATCATTAGCAATCAGGTGGAATGGTGTACGGCCAGTTTCAGCAAATGCAGCAATCCAAAATAAAATGAATGCCACAAATCCAACTCCATACATATTAAATATAATCCAGCCATTTTCAATTTGGTAATTATTAAAATCAATAAGGGATAGTGAACCAACCATCATTATTGGAGCTAAAATCGACAAACCAGTAATTACCTCATAAGAGATAAATACAGCAGCACCACGAGCAGCAGAAAGTAATGAGAACTTATTTGCTGAAGCCATACCACCTAGAAGTGGACCATAAAGACCAACACCCATGATTCCAAGTATATATAAGATACCAACATTTATATCTGCTACAATTGGATGTACTTCATATCCAAACAGTGTAAATGATGGTAAAAATGGAATTGCTGCTGCTGCCATAAATGCTGTTGCAGCAGTAATTACAGGTGCAATCTTAAAGATAGGTCCAACAACATTTGTGGGGATAATATCCTCTTTTGTAAAAAGTTTAACACCATCCGCGGCAACTTGTAACAACCCATAAGGTCCAACATTCATCGGTCCTAAACGGCGTTGCATAAATGCAAGCACCTTTCTCTCAAAGTAAGTACCAATACCTGCTAATGCAGAAAAGACAAGTAAAACTACAACGACCTTTATAATCGTTTCAATTAAATATGCTGAATCCATATATTACACCTTTTGTATCGAAGCTGTTGCAAAGCGATAAGCGCTAAACAAAGCCTCTGAGTTTATTTTAGAATCAAATGTTGGTAGATATGCTATATCACCAGCGATTTTATTATCACTAATAATATTCACAACCAACTCACCATTATCAGTTTTGATAGTAACACTATCCCCCTCATTTAGGTCAGATTTACTTAAATACTCTTCACTCATATAGATACCACCATCTTGATTGATGTTAGTATTATTAGTAAATGGAGTAAATTGTTTCACTGGGTTTGCTAAATAGATAAGTGTTCCTTCTAATCTAGCGTCACTAAACTTCTCTACATTTTCATCATCACTAACACTTACCGGCATGTTCTCTAATACATAGCCTCTCACCTCTGTTCCATCATTTTCATAATGGTTTGGTAAATCATCAAAATTTTGAGATTTAAAACCAGCACTTAGCGGTAATAATGGCGTATAATCAATCACATTTTCTGCACTTAAACCAAGTACATTCGCAATATCATTCAATTCATACCCTTTATATTCTAAAGCAGCATTAGTTGGGTTAACACGCTTGTTTATTGATGTCAATGTTCCCTCTTGCTGATTCATTGCAGGCATATCAATATCACCATCACCTAAAGCTGATAAAGTAAAGTCTGCTTTAGTATTATATCCGATTGTATATGAGCCTTTGCTGTCATCTAAATCACAAATAAGAGCTACCCCAAGTGAGTTTGTCAAAGGTGGAATCATAGTGATTTCAAACTTACTATATTTCTCTATTAATGCAACTAAACGGGCTAAATTTTTAGAGTTTGGATGGGTGTATAAATCTGGGCCAACAACAAGTGCAAATCTATCCTTTTTCTTTAAGTTTTTCTCTAATGTCTCTTCAAAATTTGCAGGTGCATTGAGAATCTCTAAAAGTGCGTTATCATCAACTTCTATCTCTTTAGATACTTTTTTAGGAACCATTTTAGATTTCTCGACTTCAATCTCTTCCTCTTCGCCTGTTTCTTCATTCACTTTCATCTCTTTAACAATTTCAACAATTTTTTCTTTTATTGTTTCTGTTACTGTTACTGTTTTTAGAGAGTGAAAAGATGCTAAGTATTCAACTACTTCAGTTGGTAACTTAGACTTATCAGCAAATAGATCTAAAACTAAGTAAAGAGCCGCCTCTTCTTGAAGTGGAGCATGCTCTATCGTCATACTTCCCTTAGCTAAACCTTCTATAATCGGATCTTTTACTGGATGAAAATAGATACCAGCACCTTTATTAACAGTCATTGAATTATTAAGTGCGTATCTAGCATTTGGATTATCTGTTTTTAAAGCACTACCAACAGAAATAACAAAGTTTGAATTATGAACCGCTTTTAAATCACTACCATAAAGAGAAGTGCCACTAATTTCACTATAATCTTTTAAGAAAGTTTGAAAAGATTTCGCTTCATTATTTACAAGCTTGTAACCATGTTTTTCTTTTAAAGTTTGAAGGATATATGCTTCTTCATTTGTAATAGTTGAAGTGAACTCTATTGTATCAGCTTTTTTGAAAGCTTCTATAGCCTTTGAAAAAGCTTCTTCATCTTTACCCTCTACTCTATTTTCATAGTTATAAGCATATCTACCAGCGCCACAAAGTGAAACATAGTTCCATTCATTCATCACACGGTAAATTTTATCTTCTGGGTTCTCAATACTTGTATGTTTAACATCATAAGATATTTGACACCCAGCAGAACAGTGTCCACAAGTTGCAGGAATCTGCTTCAGTTCCCAAGCGTTAGACTTATACATAAAGTCGGTATCAACTAATGCACCAACTGGACAAACAGCAGCACACTCACCACATGATGTACAATCAAGCATCTCTTCACCACTTGTTAAACCGATAAGAGATTTGTTCAGTTTATTCCACATGCTATAAGCATCTTTTGGCATACTTGCTTTATAATCTGCATCCAATGCATCTGCACCACGGGCAACAGTTTTAAGGGAGTTGTCACCAATCATATCTTTACATGCTGTAACACACCTCTCACATACTATACATAAACCTGGATCATAGTGTAAATGACCCCAATCTATTGCTTCACGAGCAACATCTTTAACAGCATAGCTTTGAGAATCCACACCTATCTCTAAAGTATAGTTTTGCAGTTCACATTCACCAGATTGATCACATACACCACATTGAAGTGGATGATTTACATCATATACTTCCATAATTGCGCGTTTTTCAACTTCAATTGTTTGGGTAGATGTTGTAATATTCATCCCATCTTTAGATTTTGCATTACAAGCATATACCTGTTTTCCATCTGCTTCAACTAAACAGATACGACAAGCTAATGTTGGGCTACATCTTGTTAAATAACAAATTGCTGGAATAAAAATATCATTTGCACGGGCAGCATTTAAAATAAACTCACCCTCTTGCGTCTGAACCTCTTTCCCATCAATATTTATAGTAATATTACTCATTTATTACTCTCACTATTTTGGATTTTTCAAACCTATACTTACTTGCATCTACAACACTGTCAAATGTAGGATTTAACGCAATTGTACCCTTTAAGTCAGTTTCTAGTTTGAAATTTCTGATTACAGTTTCACCATCAAAACTAATCTCTACAGTATCACCGTCAGAGATTCTAGCAGCAGCAGCAAACTGTGCAGAACCTCTTAATGTTCTATCTTTTTCTAATTGCTTAGAGTTATTTGTATATGTGTTAAACTGTAAAACTGGATTTGAATGATAAATCACAGTTCCATTAAATTCTGGTAAATCATCAAGCTCTTCAATTGTGCCATCTGCTTCACATACAACCTCATCAAGTAGATATCCTCTTTCATCCTCGCCATATGGTGTTAAGAAATTTTCTAGGTTATCAAACTCAATATTTTTAAAGCCTCTATTTGGATTTAATTCTTTTGTATAATCGATAGTGTTTTCACTACTAATTCCACAAGCAACAGCCAAATCATTTAAAGTATAGCCATCAAATGAAAGAGCAACATTTGTTGGTAATACTCTATTATCTATATTTACAAAAGTTCCCTCTTGAGAATTGAGAGCTGGTACCGAAAGGTTAGCATATTCAAAACAAGAGATAGCAAAGTTACCTTTTGCATTGTAACCTACAACATCAATAATATCTTCATCTTTATCTAAAGTATTTATCAGTGAAACTCCAATAGTATTTACTTCACTTGGAACCACAACTAAAGAAAAATCACTATACTTTTCTATAAGTGCTGCAAGTTTCGCAATATTTACAGCGCGTTCATGTGCCATTAAATCATTACCAAGAATAAGAACACGATTCTTAGCTCTTTTAAATGATTGCATCATATCGCGCAACTCTTCATCACCAATATTGCTCTCAGCATAAAGATAGCCTAGATCCAAATCATCAAAGAACGATCGTTCATCTTCTGATAAATCAGCATCTTGTAAGATGGCATCCGCTAAAACAGCGATAACGCCCTCTTCCGTTCCAACTTCATATTTCATAAACTGTGTTACAATATTTTGGACTAGAGTATCTTCCATCGGATGCGCATATACTATTTTTGCCCCATTGTGTTTAGAAGCAGTTGTGAGTGCATACCTTACTGCTGGGTTATCAGTAGCAATTCTACTCCCTATTATAATAGCTGCATCAGTTTGCTTAATAGCATCTAAAGAACCACTATGGTGTAGTTTACCACTAACAGAACTATATGCAGTCATAAACTCTTGAAATTTTCTTGCGTCCTCGTTAAATAATTTCAATCCAAGTTTCTCTCTTAAAAGCTCTAAAATATGTGCTTCTTCATTTGTAATCATTGATGAAAAACGGATAGCTTTTGCAGATTTAATCGCTTCTACTGCTTTATTAAATGCCGCTTCATCTTTCTCTGCTTGATTATTAAAATCAAAACCAAAGCGACCTGCACCACAAAGGTTAACAAACTCATAGTTATTCTTTACTCTATAAATAGAATCAGCACCATTAATTCCTGAGTGTCTTGTTTCATACTCCAGTGAACATCCAGCAGAACAATGTGTACAAGTAGCAGGCACACGAGAAAGTTCCCATGCATTAGCACTATATTTAAAGTCAGAGCTTACAAGTGCTCCTACTGGACACACTGCTATACATTCACCACAAAAAGTACAATCAAGCGTATCATTATTTTTAGGAATAATAGTTGAACTATATCCACCAAACTTAACCTCGATAGCATCATCACCAATCACTTCATTACATACATGAACACATTTTTCACATAAAATACATAAAGATGGGTCATAATTGATGAGTCCCCAATCTTCTATTTTACGAGACTGATCACGAGCTGAAAAGTTTTGCTGGGAGACGCCAAACTCTAGTGTTTTATTTTGTAAATCACACTCACCAGATTTATCGCATACGCCACACTCTAAAGGATGGTTAACATCATATAACTTCATAATATTAACACGCTCATTTTCTAAAGCACTTGTATTTGTTGTTATTTCAATACCCTCTGTTGGAGGAGTATTACAGCTGAGTATAAAACCTTCAACTCCCTCCGCCTCAACAACACACATACGACACGATGCACATGGAGTTGTTTTTGAGATATAACACATGGTAGGAATATAGATGTCATTTTTGCGAGCTACTGTTAAAATAGTTTCACCTTTTTGAGCTTCTACAGAGATACCGTCAATTGTAAAATTAATCATTTATCCCCCTTCTCATGTTGCTACCATAGCGATATAGTAACAACGCATACAGCGATCAGCTTCACTCATCGCCTCTTCTTGTGTAAAACCTAAGTTGACTTCTTCATTGTTATATTTTCGAGTATCCACATCTAATACAGTTGAGTGCTGACGAGGTAAACCAGGCAACCACCCTGTTACTTTCTCTTTCTTGTCATAAACTTTTAGTTTACGAAGGTGATCTTCCATTATCTCATCATCACTCAAAGTTATTTCACCTGTATGAATATACCTACTCATAACTGAAGCTGCTCTTTTTGCTTGACCAACAGCATTAACAATGGTCATTGGACCATATTCACAATCACCAGAAGCAAAAATACCCTTGCGAGATGTCATATAGTCTTTGCCATTTGTTTTAATAGTAGCCCAAGATGTCATATCTAGTTCCCACTCTTCAGGTAAAAAAGCCAAATCAGCGGACTGAGAAACAGCAGGAATTAAATAATCAAACTCTATAGTTTCAGAAGCGCCCTCTATCTTGACAAGTTGAGCACGACCACCATCTGGATCTGGAACTAATTCAAACTTATCAATCACTAAAGCCTTCAAAACATCATCTTCATCAATAATCTCATTTACAGCTGAGTGAAAAATAAACTCTACGCCCTCTTCAACAGCTTCGTGATACTCTTCATATGTTGTATTGCGAATTATAGTTTTTTCATCACGACGATACAACATAACTACCCTCTTAGCTCCTGCTCTAATCGCACAACGAACAACATCCATAGATGTAAATCCACCACCAACACAAGCAAGAGTTTTACCAGTTAAATCTACAAAATCCGCATCTATAGCATACTCTTGTTTTTGTGCTTGTGTTAAAGGGATATCAAACTTTTCATATAAATTTACGCGATCAAGAAAATCAATAGCTCCCCAATAACCAGTAATCTCTGGTCTCTCGTTTGCACAACGAACAGCCTTTGAGATACGAGTACCAGAAGCGATCATTGTTGCATCATATGATTTTTCAAACTCTCTCATCTCATCAGCAGAAACTTTATGGTTTACAATAAAGTTAACACCCATATCTCTAACACATTCAATATCTTGAAGATATTTATCCCATGGCATTCGGTATTCAGGAACACCAACGGTCACCTCACCGCCAAGAACTGGGAGCTCCTCATAAACATCAACTTCAACTCCATCAGCTGCTAAATAATAAGCTGTTGTAAGGCCCGCAGGACCTGCACCGATTACTGCGACTTTCTTGCCATTAGCTGGTTTCTTTTTCATTGGATGAAAAAAATCATACCCATGATCAGTTTCCCAATCAGCACCTAAACGCTTCAGTGACATTATAGATATAGGTTCATCAATATTTGTACGACGGCAAGCATCTTCACATGGATGTGGGCAGACACGACCACACACATGAGCAAGTGGCATAGTTTGGCGTGTAGCTTCAAGAGAATCATCAAATCTTAAATCTCTAACACCCTCTATATATCCAGGGATATCAACATGGGCTGGACAAGCATCCGCACAAGGAGATGTTATCTTAGCGATATACCCAACAGTGTCATTATAATGTCTCGATGGCTTTTGCTCATCAATACACGCCATAAATTCAGCTTCAAAGTGTGTCATCAAATCAAGTATAGGATTTGGAACTGTTTTACCAATCTCACACTTTGAAGTAATTTGCATACTTTTACCAATCTCTTTTAAGTGATCCAAATCAGCTATATTTCCTTCACCACGAGCAATCTTATCTAATTGGTCATATAAAATCCGACCACCCCAACGACCAGGTGCACATCTTCCACATGCCTCAGAATACTCTTGATACTGTGCAGCATATTCCATCGCCAAACGGATTACATCTACATCGGCATCAAATAATGCGACACCATCCCAACCTATAAAGGCTTTAGAATCACGATGATCATCATACTGTGCTGGTAAGTTATAAGCTGATTCTTCCCACTCATCTTCTGGCTTATTAATATTGTTAATTAATTCACCATTCCAAGTAGAAAAATAGACTTTACTCAAATTACAATCCTATCTATTTTTTTGCTACGATAGTCCAATCGACTTCGTTAAACTTTAAAGAGTTCATCAACTCATAACCACTTTTCTTTACCAAATCAGCAGATCTTTGAACTGATGTAAAATCACCAATTTCAAATAAAAAGATTGCCACTTCACCCGCACTGTGCGTTCCAAGAATTTCTTTCATTCTAGGTTCAAACTCTGTTTTTAAATGTCTTAAATCATATCTTTTCATATAAATCCTTATCTATCAACTTCGCCGAATACTATATTGGTTGTACCAATAATCGCAACAACATCCGGGATATAATGACCTGGTAAAAGGTCAGTTAAAATTCCTGTATGCCAAAAAGATGGAGCACGAACCTTCAATCTATATGGATATGGTCCACCCTGAGAGTTGATAAAATAACCAAGCTCACCTTTTGGTGATTCAGTTGCTATATACACCTCTCCAACAGGAGGTCTCATCCCTTGAGTTACTAGCACAAAGTGTTGCATAAGAGAGTAGTTTTGCGTCATGATATCAAGCTTTGGAGCTGATACATATTTGGGAGCGTGAGCCATTAGCTCAGTTTGCCCTTTTTGAACACACTCATCATACATATCTATTGTTTGATAAAGAATCTTAGCACTCTCTCTCATCTCTTCCATATAGATACGGTAACGAGCAAAGTTATCACCTTTATCAGACCAAGGGACATTAAATTCAACTTCATCATATAGCTCGTATGGCTCCTCTTTACGGATATCCCAAGCTACTCCAGATGCACGCAGCATTGGACCTGTACAACCCCATGACAGTGCCATCTCAGTAGATATTACACCTACCTCTTCCATTCTCATTAACCAGATACGGTTAGTGTCAAGAAGATCTTCATAATCTTTAATATTTTGAGGTAACTTATCTAAAAAATCTTTTAGTTGAGCAATAAATGTATCTTGAATATCTAAAGGAACACCACCGATACGGATAGCTGAATGAGTAAGTCTAGCTCCACAATAGCCCTCGATAATATCCATAAGATACTCTCTCTCACGAAATGCATAAAGGAATACAGTCATAGCACCAATATCTAGTGCAGTTGTCGCTAACCAAAAAAGGTGAGACATTAAACGGTTTATCTCTAAAAGCATCATTCTAATAACTTGTGCACGACGAGGAACTTCTAAACCTACAAGCTTCTCAACCGCAAGTGCAAAGCCATAGTTGTTTGAAGATGAAGCGATATAATCCATACGGTCAGTTGTAGGCATAAATTCATTATATATCATATTCTCAGCCATCTTCTCCATACCACGATGTAAGTATCCAACATCTGGATGTGCTTTTACTATTTGCTCTTGTTGCAAGTGAAGCATCAAACGCAATTGTCCGTGAGCGGATGGATGCTGAGGACCGAAGTTTAGGATAAGCTCATTATCTTCTCTATCAAAAGTTATATTTTCAAAAAATGGTGATAATCTATTTTTTACCTGTGCCATATTTTTACCACCTTATCTTTGTGGATCATCAACGATGACCGAATTTTCTCTATCTATTTTCTTAATCAAGAATACACCCTCTTCTTCTTGGTAACTTTGAACTATTTTTGGCTCATCGCCAGTAATTTCAGTTCCTTTAGGTACTTCATGCCCTAAACGAGCAAATCTCTCTGAATCATAACGATCAACTCTAGCAGTGTCACGGATTTCAGGACCAATTGCCTCTCTTGCTTCTTTACCGTAAATCTTATCTACTTCATACCAAGCAGCAAACTCGTCACCCTCTAGTGGATAAGTTTTAAGAAGTGGATACCCTTGCCAATCATAAGGCATAAGGATTCTTTTCATAAACGGATGTCCATTTGCTTCGATCCCGAACATATCGAACATCTCTCGTTCTGACCAATCTGCAGAACGGAAAAGCTTCTCTACAGAATCAACAGCTTGCCCTTTATTGATGAAAAATTTAATGCGAATTCTCTTGCGTTTATTCATACTTAACATCTGATAAAATATCTCGAAAGTATTATCTTTAGCTAACCAGTCAATAGCACTAAGCTCTGAGAGTTGTGTATATTCTAATTCATCTCTCATAAGCTCTAAAACGCCATAAATATCACCTGCATTGATATAAACTACCATCTGCTCAACTTGAATAAAAGCTTCTTTTACTTCAAACTTTGCTTTAATTGCTTCTAAATCTGCAGCAAATACTGCATCACTCTCTACATCTTGCTTTGGAACCTGAGGTGCCACATAATATCTATCTGTGTAGTAAGCTTTTGCTTGAACATCATCTTTAGGTGTATAAGCTCTCATTACATTAACCTTTTTGCTTTTTGTGCTTTAGACGCATGGTTAGCACGAATTTTCTTTTGTAGCAACATAACTCCATACTGAAGTGTCTCAGGACGAGGAGCACAACCTGGAAGGTATAGATCTACAGGGATAACACGATCAACACCTTGAACCGTTGCATAAGTGTTAAACATTCCACCAGTATTTGCACATGAACCCATTGAGATAACCCATCTAGGTTCAGTCATCTGGTCGTGAAGTCTTTTGATAAATTCAGCGTGTTTTTTCGTAAGCGTTCCCGCTACAATCATCACATCTGCTTGACGAGGTGAAGCTCTAAAAATCGTACCAAAACGGTCGAAATCAAACCTTGATGCCCCTGAAGCCATCATCTCAATACCACAACAAGCCAAACCATAAGTAAGTGCCCAAAGTGAATTTGAACGACCCCAGTTTACAATCTTGTCAATACTAGTAAGTGCTACTGGTAAACCACCATCTTGCGTATAATTTATCTTATGTTGTGCCATTCAAGCGCTCCTTTTTTCCATGCATATATAAAACCAATTGTCAATAGTAAAATAAACATTAACATCTCAGCGAAACCAAACCAACCTAATAGTTTAAAATCAACCGCCCATGGAAACATAAATACGATCTCTACATCAAACAATAAGAAAAGAAGTGCAAACAGGTAAAACTGTGGTGATACTCTATTTGGTTGTTTTGTTATCTCTGGTCCACATTCGTAAACAGATAATTTAATTTTTTCAGCATCCTTAGCAGCTAGTGCGCGACTCGCTAGTCGGGCGATAACCGTTGTTGCAGCGAATGCTCCAAATGTTATAACAAAAAGTACAAATACCCCAAAATACGGATTTGCAGTTGCGATGTGCTCCATATAACCTACCTTTATTTTTAAATTATATCTGCATAAGATATAATTTTTTTTTATAATTTGTTTTCTAAAGATCTAGAACCAAAGCGAGAGAGCCACTTTAGGCGTTAAAATCATTAGAAAAAACAGTTACTTGCACTATAACGAAAAGAGTATTAAACAAAAGATTCTGCAAGAGTAAGTGGGGGTAGATGTCACTAAAAGGAACACTGCTTTAGTGACATTTATTGATGTGTGTAGAATCGTAATCCAGCATCAAACAATAGAGTTATAAATTATGAAAATATAATTTAATTAACCTAAATATCTCTTTCTTTTATGCGGTTTTAATTTATGTGTGTCAACAACTAAAAAGCCATCAACACAATTGTCAAACTCTTTATCTATACCAAAATCCATAAACTCTACACCATTATCATCACATAGATCAGCATATTGTTTATAGAGAGTTGGGATTGCATATCCTAACATTTGAAGCTCATTTTTTAAAGTCACAAGATCTTCTCTGTAATTATCATTTAAAAATATATTTTCAAATTTTATTATATTTTTGCCTGATATTTGATAGTTGTCGCGATGAAATACACTTTGATTTTTTGCACCAAAATAATTTTTATAAAAATATATCAAAAGTGAAACTGCTTCATCACTATAAGAACGAGATATACTCACACCACCAAACATATAGCGGATACTCGGATGTGCTTTTAAATAAGCACCTATCCCTTGCCAGAGATAATCTAAGGCTCTCGAGTTCCAATATTTTGGCTGGATGAAACTTCGACCTAACTCTATACCGTCTTTAAAATATTTACCAAACTCTTCCTTATATTCAAAAAGAGTAGATGTATAGAGTCCCTCAATATCTAGGGCTTCAATCACCTCTTGAGCTTGAGCAATTCGGTAGGAGCCTACTATCTCTAAATCCTTCTCATCCCAAAGAACTATATGCTCATAAATATAATCGAACTCATCTATATCACGCTTTTTACCACTCCCTTCTTTAACCTGTCTAAAACTTATCTCTCTAAGGCGACCAATCTCTTTTATAATGACATTATCTTCAGTATTAAAATATAGATAAATCTTTTTTCCATCACTTGTTTCTCCAAGTGGCTGTGCATTTTGTAGTTCATGTTTCAGCTCTTGTCTATTTTCTGCCAAGGCTATTGAGTTGTGTGTTTTAAAGATGCCACGGTTATTTTTCGAAACTCTGTAAAAGTGTTTACGAAACAATTTCACCTTGTCAGCAATTGAAAATGATGGTATATTGTAGCTCTCATAGGGGATGCTTTTACCTATACTAAAAGCAATTTTCTTATCTTGATATTTAAACATCTCATGTGGTATAGTCGCTGTTGCTAAAGACTTGTTTATCATAGACAACATATAAAAGTTTTTAGAGTTCTTTGCTTCTATATATATGGGAAGAATAGGAGCTTGCATCTTCTGAGCAACTTTTAAAAATCCAGTACGCCATCTTGTATCTTTTATCCCATTCGGTCTTGCACGACTCACTTCTCCAGAGGGGAAAATTATAACTGCCTGCTCTTTTTTCAGGGCATCATAAATAGCCTCTACGGAACTTCTCTCCATTTTCCCCTTAATGTTATCTATGGGGATGAGCACCTCTTGTAAGTTCTCAAAACTACTTAAAAAATTTGAAGCAACAATTTTCACATCTTTTCGAACATCGGCAATCACATGAATCAAAGCAATAGCATCCAAAGCGCCAAGTGGATGGTTAGCAATAATTACACATTTTCCATATGATGGGATACGAGCAAGTTGATTTTTATTAATTGCTATATCAAGATTAAAATATTCTAAAATTGCCTCAGAGAAACTAAACGCGTCTAAGTTCTTATTTGTATTTAAAAATGCGTTAATCTCATTTTCGTGAAATATGCTTTTAAACAGAGTGATGATACTTTTACGGACTAGATCTGGAAATTTTTCAAATGATGGATAATTATGAGTAAAATAACTCTCTACTGAAATTGCCATAGCCTAAGCCACCATATACATATCAACAAGTTCTTGAGCAAGAGCTTCCACGCTTACATTATCAGATAAATATCTCTCTTCTATGTAGTCCCATTCATCTTCAATTATCAATGATGCTTGTTGTATATTTATGTTGTATCTTTTAACGAGGTAATTCGTGAGTTTTATAGAGAAGGTTATCATAGATTCGTTCCTTGCAAATACATTTAATTGTTGTATTTTGCACTAAGAATGTTGCAATACAATTACTTTAAAGCTACAATTGCATTACATTTTATAATAATTATACACAAAGGCTACTTATTTAAAAATCCCATAGATTTTTCACTGTCAAAATTCCCCTCTTTCTCTCTGTTTATCTCTTGGATGAAATCTTGCAGTGAAAAGATTGGAGTCTCTCGAACTGCTACTTTATAAGCTGTATTTTTGATGATTAAGTTTATTTGCCCGCCTGTTAACGAGTACTTTGCCAAAGGTTCAACTTCAAAACCTTCTTCATAAGGAGCATCAACTGGTAACATCATATCCCACAGCTCAATTCTTTGTTCTTCATTTGGTTTTTTGAACTCTATTTTATAATTGAAGCGTCTTGAAAATGCTTTGTCAATGTTTTCTAGTAAGTTTGTAGTGGCAATTAACATCCCTTTGAAGTTTTCTATCTGTTCTAAAAAAATATTTTGCATCTGGTTATGCATCTGGTCTGCACTAGAAGTTATGCCACTTGAGCGTGAACTTAAAAACTGGTCTGCTTCATTTAAGAGTAAAATAGGTTCTGATTTTGTTTTTTCACTCAGTTCATAAAATGTATCAAAGATTTTTCTAACATTTTTTTCACTCTCACCTACATACATAGATAAAATTTTAGAACAATCAAAAACAAGAACTTGTCTTTTTAAAGATTTTGCTAATGAATACGCAGTCATTGTTTTCCCTGTTCCTGCATGACCATAAAAGATGATTCTTGCATCTATGCCACTTTTTTTATCTTTTATGCCCCACTCAACTAAGCGAGAAACCACCTCTTTATCTACCTGTCGCATTAGATTATGCAAAGTCTCTCTTGTTTTATCATTTAAAACTACATCATCTAGGGATGTTTCAGGTTCTACTAGCTCAAATATATCTTGAGTTTCCATAAGTGCATTAAGCTTTAAGCGACGAACTTTTTTATTTTTTTGTGGATGTATAATGCTTTGTAAAACATCATCCACTATATAAAAAGCTCTTGAGATTCCACCAAAAGGGTTTAACATCTCTTCATAGTCAATTATTCCACCACTCAGTAAGTTTGAACCATCTTCAAGAAGTGAGCGGTTCTTAATTCGCTCATACTCATCAAAAGAGATTAAGTCTATGAGAGTATTCATCTCACGCAAAGATGCATCTGTAGCACTATACTCCTCTCTTAAAAGTGCTATAAAAATCACTTGTTCATAGGAGCTCATCTTTTTTTGTTTAAAGAACTTATCTAAAACAAGGTTTTCAGAGCTTTGCTCTACCCGTTCTTCTATCCGTTTTTCTAAGAGTTGCAGTTTATTTTGAACTCTATCTATCCCAAGAGAGTGTTCATGTACATTTTGACGGATGGCACTCATCTTTTGATATAGCTCTATTCTGAAAAATTGATCCTGTAAGTACTCCAAATGGTCTGCATACGCTTTTACATCTGGTAAATCAGATTCTAATGTACCATCTTGAAGAAGTTTTAAAAATGATGGAGTAAGTCCAACTGCTGTGTTTAAAAGCTCAAGGGGTGTAACATCTGAGATTTTTAGCGGTGTAAAACTTTGCTGATGCAACCAGCCTAGTTCTAAGAGAGTTTTGAGTTCCTTTAAGTGGTCTAAATACTCAAAATTATCTCTAGTATATAGGTCTTGTATAATATCTAGAACAAGAACATCGTCTTGCCCTTGCAAATATTTTTTTGTTAAATACTGAAGCACAATAGCTTCAGCTTTATCACACTTTAGATGTATAAATATCTCAGAATTTTCTATTTTCTGTGTTTGTAAAAAATTGATTAATGTTTTCAAATAATGCCTTAAAATTTATATCCTACACCTGCTGAAATCATAAGAGCATTTGTGTTTGAAAACTCTCCATTAATGCTATTGTCATTATTATCTGCAGATATAGTTCTATCTTCTTTCATAGAGTAAAGCATAGCTAAACCTGCACTCCATGATTTATCTATTTGGTATCTTCCACCAAAAGAGAAAGAGAAGGAATCTGCACCAGCTAGTTCATAGTTTAGTGTTTTTTCAGGAACGGGGGTTTCATCATAAAGCACACCACACATAAGAGTAAGTTTATCCAACTCCTGTGTTATACCTAAACGATAAGCATCTGCATCATCCCAGTTTTTCTCTATAGGGTCATCCATAGATGGTATAAGTATAGCAGGAATATCGCTATAGTAGTTAAAGTCTAGCTCCTTGTATGCAGACCAAAAATTTTTCTCATACACAAACTCTACAGTAGTCTTCGAGTCAAATGTATAAGCAACTGCTACATTTAAAAGTGCTGGCAAAGGCACTGTTACACTTGCTCCCCCATCATAAACTTTTGGGCTTCCGATATAAAGCTTTGCATTTCCCTCTTCTTGCAAATCTACTTGTGAGCGATATGTCAAACCAAATTCCAATTTACTT
>JALSLJ010000080.1 GCA_026988315.1 Sulfurimonas sp.
ATAAGTACCTCTCCATAAATAACCCCAACTTCAGCGAAAAGCAAATAGCTCTAGTGCTAGGCAGATTTCTGCAGGACTAACTGGTTAATCCAAAGAGATCTAACGACGCAATAGGGCTATTTGCTTTTCGCCCGAAGGGAAGTTTAAAAAGAGAGCTACTACTTCGTTGAAAACTCTTGAGACTACCAGTAGTTCCTACGAGCTTTCGCCTTGTATTAGCCCTCTTTTTAAGCTTCTGAAGTTGGAGTTATTTATGGAGAGATACTTAATCTCTCCAGCAGCACTAGATTTTATGTAAATATTATATCTAAAAATAACTTCACTCTCAACAAGAGAGACGACTGATATAATAATTATATCAGTCGTCTCAGAAATATTGTTTATCTTTGAGGATTTTTAATATTTTTAAAGAATTTTTCATTAAAACACCTGTTTTTTACATTCAAGACTTTAGTGTTAATAATCTTTTGATATACTCTTTAGAAAAAATATGGAAATATAATGTTACTTAATAAAATATTTTTATCTCTTCTCTTAGCACTCAATTTGTCCGCTATAACTATTGGTCAAACGCCAAAAAATATTACTATTGAAGGGGAAAATGGTGGGCTTGTTCAAGGTGAAGCCCCTTGGAACTCCTCTACTATAAAAGATAAAGTGTATATTATGTTTTATGTTGACCCTGATGAAAAAGATACGAATGAACACTTTTCTAAAATATTA
Organism: Sulfurimonas sp.; assembly: GCA_026988315.1. Taxonomy (GTDB): domain Bacteria; phylum Campylobacterota; class Campylobacteria; order Campylobacterales; family Sulfurimonadaceae; genus Sulfurimonas. The sequence goes on from JALSLJ010000080.1 coordinate 724, forward strand.
AAAACAAAAAAATATGATGCAAAAAACTATGGAAGCATTGCTGTTGTAAACCTAGCAGCAACTTGGAAACCAAACTTTGTAATTGAGAGCATATTGAATGAAAAACAAAAAGAGTTTCCAAATACCATCTACATAAAAGATAAAAAAAGTGTTCTTGTGGATGAGTGGGGTATTGCAGATAATGCTTCAAATATACTCCTTTTTTCAAAAGACTCAAAACTTCTTTTTTATAAATCTGGAAAGATGAGTGATGATGATATGGAAAAAGTTTTTTCACTAATAGAAAGTAATCTATGAGCAGAGAGATAGATATACTTCTTCTTAGTCTAAAGGATTTTTTCACTTTCAAGATGCTCAAATTTGCCATCTTGCCTATAATTATAACCCTATTTATTATGTATTTATTATTTTTTATTGGTGCTGGAATCGGCTTGGAACATCTAGGCAGTATGGAGGTTCAAAGTACACAAACTACTATTGAAAATGGCATTCCCCATACTGAGAGTTTTTCTGCGCAACTTGAGGGTTCGGCAATCATCCAGTTTTTAATGAGCTACGCCATCACTTCATGGATAGCAACATTTTTAGTCTATGCTATTGGCGGTTTTTTAGTTATCTATGCTTCCATATTTATTGCCGTTATTATTATAGGTTTTTTAACCCCTTATATCTTAAAAGAGGTTCAAATTAGACACTATAAAGATGTTGAAATGCTAGGTGATTCAAACATCATAAGTGGCCTATTTTTACTCTTTAAGTCAACAATTATAATGCTTTTACTTTTTATATTGTTCATCCCATTTTATTTTATACCTCTAATCAATATAATAGCGTTTAATCTTCCCCTCTATTATTTTTTTCATAAGATGATGACTTTTGATATAGCATCAAATATCTGCACAAATGAAGAGGATAAGAAGATACGCTTTTTTAGTAAGACCTCATTAAGAGTAAAAACATTTATACTGTACCTTATCTCTCTTGTCCCATTCGCCATATTTTTTGGAGCTATTTTTTATGTTATTTATTTAGGTCATACCTATTTTGCAGAAGTGAAAAAACTGCGTTTCTCATATAATTCATAACTTTGACAACTCAAACCTAAGGAGAGATAAAGAGATTAAAGCTCCTCTTTGTCCATCTCTTTTTCAACTAAACCTCGATAAACTTCATCTTTTGGAACAAGTCCCGCCTCAAATAAAAACTGAGATGGTACAAAATTTATTTTTTTAATCTTATCGTACTTAGCATAACTGAGATAGAGTATATCTTTAGCTCTTGTTACAGCTACATAGAAGAGTCGTCTCTCTTCATCTAATGAACCGCCCTTTTGCATCAATTTTCTGTTTGGAAATCTTCCATCCATCAAGTCAACTACATACACCTCTTTATACTCTAAGCCTTTTGAAGCATGTACACTCAGTAAATTCACACCCTCCCCTTGCGTCAAATCTGATGAGCCTAAAATCATCGCATTTAAAAACCTCTCATGCTCAGAGTATGGTTTAGAGAGTTCTTCTAAAAGCAATCTCTTTCTAGTTATTCTAACAAGAGATTCACTTTTTTGCTTCTCGTCAACACTGCCATCTTTTAAAGTTGCTCTTTTTGTAGATAGCACCTCAGCAATATAATTAAAAAGCGAAGAGGACGCTATCTTTTTTACAATTGTTCGCGGTTGTTTTATCCCTTTTAAATCTTTAAAAAGAAGATAAAAATCATATAAAAAAGTAGCACTATCTTTTGTAAGCCTAGGATGTTTTAAAACAGGATTTTTCATAAACTTATTTTCAAATCCAAGTTTTGCAAACTTTCCAACAGCGCCAAGCTCTAAAAAGTCATCAAAAAGCCCTAACTGATGATTTAGCTTTCTCTTTTCAAATGGATTTTTTATAGATTCATCCGCGGCATACAAACCATAAAAAATAGAACCATGCCCCAAAGTTTTCAGTGCCAAATACATCTCTTTTGCCATGGCGCTACCAATGCCGCGGGCGAATTCAAAAAGATGTATAAAAGACATCATATCTGATTCATTCACAAGTAGTGTATATAAATCAAGTATGGCCTTTACCTCTTTAGCATCGAAAAAACTTGTGCCCCCTTTTCTTTTACAAGGAATGTCAAGTTCACGAAGCCCAACCTCTATCCCATCTGCCGAGGAGTTATTTCTAAAGATAACAGCTATCTCTTCTCTTGGAGTTTGCGAATCTCTTATCTGTGCAGCCATCGCATGATACTGATCAAAAAGTTCATCATAGGCTAAAAGTTTTGGTGCTTGAGCTGCTTTATCTCTTGTAACCTCAAGTTGCTTTGGATAGATTCTTTCATTATGCTCAATCACCTTAGTAGCTAATGAGAGTATAGGCATAGTTGAACGATAATTTTTTGTTAAAGTATGCACTACAGCATCAGGATATTTTTTAGAAAATGAGCCTATTATGGAGATGTCAGCACCATTAAAAGCGTATATGCTCTGGTCATAATCACCAACACAAAAAAGGGAGGGTGGATTCATCGCTTCTATGAGTGTTCCTTGGAGTGCGTTAGTATCTTGATATTCATCAACAAGCACCTCTTTATAGCCTAAGTTCTTAGTTTTACACATCTCTCTAAAGTTTAAAAGTAAGTCATTAAAGTTTACAAATCCATACTCTTTTTTTAAAGACTCAAACTCATCAACTATATCTGCATAAATCATTGCAAAAAGTTCATGCTCTGGATATTTTTCAATCACCCACGATTCAAAATCATTGTTTAATTCAGTGTTTTGATAAAAAGAGTACATATCATAAAGATGATTACCTCCATATGCACTGGTTTGGGCATCTATACGGTCAAATGAACGCTTCTCATAAACACTCCTAAAGAGAGTTTTCAGTTCTCTTTGTTGTTTTAAAACCACTTTTTTATCTTGCTTTTTTAGCCATCTATAACTTACCGCATGAAAGGTGCCTGCATCAATTTTTCCCGCTACTCCTGCACCAAAAAATGAAGCAACACGCTCGACCATCTCTGCGGCTGCTTTATTTGTAAAGGTAAGCAGTAAAATCTCTTCAGGTTTAACATCATTACCTAATAGGTAAGCAATACGCCCAACAATAGTGGAAGTTTTACCAGTCCCAGCAGAAGCGATGATAAGGTTTTGTGAATCTTGTGAAGTTGCTGCGGCAAACTGTTCAGGGTTTAAACGAGATAATGGCAAAATAACTCCTTCACAAAATTTTAAGAGTGTGATTATACCGCTCTATTTTTAAACTTATACTACATTAGCAACTGCTTTAAAGAAAAAAACAAAATATTTGTGATAAAATCGTATAAACTTACTTAAACTATAAATATAGGATGCTTTAATCATGGTAGAAAATGAAGAGATACTTCAAATTATTTCCAATGAAACAAAACAATCTATCGCTGATATCGGTGTTGTAACACCCTCTATATATGCTAGTCAATTTGCATCATTTGCATCCTCGCATGGTGCAGATATTGAAGATGAAGAAAAACTTACAGACACCCTTTTAAATGAAAAAATAAATTTTTTTACAAATATACAAAAATCAACTGCTGAGAATGCACAAAAGTTAAGTGCACATACAAACAAAGCTTTGTGTGCCATAAAAGATAAAGATGAAACGGTGCTTGCCGAAGTTTTAAAAGAGACTCAAGACCTAAGAATGGAGATAGAAAAACTTAAAGAATCTGTTTACAAAGATGAACTTACAAATACTTTCAACAGAAAATGGCTCCATGATAACTACCTTGATGAAACAGCCCAACAGTTCACAAGTGATGGT
>JALSLJ010000081.1 GCA_026988315.1 Sulfurimonas sp.
TTAAATTACTTTAAACTCATTAACGACACTTATGGACATATTATTGGTGACAAAGTTTTAATTTTTATCGCAAATCAGTTAAGAAAAACATCAGAAAATGTTGTGAGGTATGGTGGAGATGAATTTGTCGTTATTTATCCATCCACATCATCGGCTAATTCTGTATTTGCAAAATTAAATCTCATGCGAGAAAATATACTGAAGAAAAACATGAAAGTTAAAGAGAGCTCATTTAAAGTATGTTTTTCTATAGGTGTTGAAACATTTAAAAAAGGTGATTCACTCATAAATGTCATAGATGTCGCAGATAAAAATATGTACGACGATAAGATAAAGATTAAGCAAAAAGTTCCAGGTATATAAACCTAAGATTCTCATGATGGAATTGTAAATAACTCATCATAAATTATCTAAAAACAAAGCTGAATTTTATCTATCTGTTGTAACACTTTTCTTGATGAGATTGTTGATGCAAATCTTTTTTATAAGCAAATCCTCACCTCTTTTTAGATATAATCGCGAAATTTAAAGTCCACTTTTTATAAGGCGATATATATGTCAAACAGCTATGAACCACAAAATATAGAAAACCAATATTACAAAATCTGGGAAGAGAGAAAGTATTTCGAGATAGATGGTAATAAAGCCATCCAAGAAGAGGGAAAAAATTTCTCAATTATGATGCCACCACCAAATGTTACAGGTCGTCTGCATATTGGTCATGCCCTTACATTTACACTTCAAGATATCATCACCCGCTATAAAAGAATGGATGGTTATAAAACTCTTTGGCAACCAGGAACTGATCACGCTGGAATCGCTACGCAAAATGTTGTTGAGAAACAGCTTTTAGCGGAGGGCACCACTAAAGAAGAGTTAGGTCGCGAGAAATTTTTAGAACGGGCTTGGAAGTGGAAAGAGGAATCTGCTGGTATCATGACAGACCAGCTTCGTAAAATGGGAGTAAGTCCAGCTTGGGAGCGTGAGCGATTTACAATGGATGCCGGACTTCAAAAAGGTGTAAAAGAGGCATTTGTAAAGCTTTATAACGAGGGTCTTATCATCCGTGGGAACTATATGGTTAACTGGTGTACACATGATGGGGCATTGAGTGACATTGAAGTTGAGCATGAAGACCATAATGGCAAGTTTTACCATATAAAGTACCCATTTGCTGATGGCAGCGGTCATGTTGAAGTTGCTACTACTCGTCCTGAGACATATTTTGGTGATACGGCAGTTATGGTGCATCCTGATGATGAAAGATATAAAGACCTAATCGGTAAAAAAATCAAACTTCCACTATTACAAAGAGAAGTGGCAATAATTGCTGATACCCATGTTGATATGGAGTTTGGAACAGGTGTAGTTAAAGTTACTCCTGCTCATGATCAAAATGACTACGAGGTTGGAAAAAGACACAACCTAGAGTTCATTACGGTTTTTGATGAAAAAGGGATACTTAACGATTATGCTGAAGAGTTTCAAGGTCTCGATAGACTAGAAGCTCGTGAGACTATTGTTGCAAGACTTGAAGAAGAAGGTTTTATGGTTAAGATAGAAGACCATAAACATCAGGTAGGACACTGTTATAGATGTAAAAGTGTTGTTGAACCATACATCTCTAAACAGTGGTTTTTAAGAAAAGAGGTAGCTCAAAAATCAATCGAAAAAACAAATGCTGGTGAGGCTCAATTTTTCCCTCCGCACTGGATAAACTCATATAACTCTTGGATGGGTGAACTCAGAGACTGGTGCATAAGCCGTCAACTTTGGTGGGGACACCAGATTCCAGTATTTTACTGTGATGATTGCGACCATGAGTTTGCTTCACAAGAGGAACATCCATCGGCTTGTCCAAAATGTGCAAGTAAAAACATAACTCAAGACCCTGATGTTTTAGATACTTGGTTTTCATCTGCTTTATGGCCATTTTCAACTCTGGGCTGGGGCAATGGTGATGTTGCAATGGACAAACTTTTTCAAAGCAACGATATGAAAGATTTTTATCCAAACACTCTTCTCATAACTGGTTTTGACATCCTTTTCTTCTGGGTAGCGAGAATGATGATGATGGGTGAACACTTTAATGGGCAACTTCCATTTAACCATATCTACCTTCATGCCTTAGTAAGAGATGATAAAGGCGATAAGATGAGTAAGTCTAAGGGTAATGTAATTGACCCACTAGATATGGTAAACAAATATAGCGCCGACATCTTACGCTTTACTCTTGCTATATCTGCTGCTCAGGGTCGTGACATCCGTATGAGTACAGAAAAGTTAGAGCAAAACAGAAACTTTACAAACAAACTTTACAACGCTTCTAAATACCTACAAATGAATGTAGATACTTTTCCAGATATGAACGGATTTTGTCTCAAAACTGACCTAGGTAAGTATATGGCATCTCGTCTAAATTTTGCAACAAAAGAGGTTCGTGCCAATCTTGAAGAGTATAAATTTAACGATGCCGCTTTAGTGATGTACAAATTTTTATGGAATGAGTTTTGTGACTGGGGCATTGAGCTAAGTAAAGCTGATAAATCATCTATAGTTGAGCTTGGAGCAATTTTCAAAGAGGCTATGAAACTGCTCCATCCTTTTATGCCTTTTATAACAGAGTATCTCTATCATGAATTATCAGGAACATCTTTAGAGGATGGCGAATCTATTATGATTATGAGCTACCCTAGTAAAACTAAAAAACGCAAGGAAGAAAAAACATTTGAAATTATTATGGATGCTATTGTTTCCATAAGACGCGCAAAAGTTTTAGTTGACTTGGCGAACCAAAAAATCGAGAAAGCTTTTGTTAAGATAGATGGTATTTCAGATAAAGAAAAAGAGATGATGCTTCCATTCATCACAAGACTTGCAAAAGTTGAAGTTTTAGAGTTTACTGAGAGTAAAATTGAAAACTCAGTAAGTGATATTGCTGATTTGTGTGAAACTTTTATCCCAACAGATAGCATCGATTTAAGCTCAATCATTGCAAAACTTACAAAACAAGATGAGAAATTACAAAAAGAGATAGGCAAACTTAACGGGATGCTCAATAATGAAAAATTTGTAGCCAATGCACCAGAAGATGTTTTAGAAAAAAATCGTACTCTTTTAGCAGATGCAAAAGCAAAACAGACAAAAGTTTTAGAGCAGTTAAGCTCACTCAAGGGTTAAGTAGTTGTTTGATTTAAAAAAATACACATCAGCAAATATTAAAAATGATGTTTTATCTGGCTTAGTTGTTGCTGTTGCATTAGTTCCTGAAGCTATCGCATTTTCATTTATCGCAGGTGTGAGTCCTATCGTTGGTCTTTATACTGCTTTTATCTTAGGTCTTATCACTTCACTCATAGGTGGTAAACCTGGTATGATCTCAGGTGCTACTGGTGCTGTTGCTATTGTTTTGGTAGGTCTTGGGGTAGAGGCTACTGCGCTTATGGAGGCACAAGGTTTAGGTAGAGAAGAGATTGCTATGGGTGTTCTCCACTATATCCTCCTTGCAACAGTGATAGCTGGTCTTATCCAAATAAGCATAGGTGCCTTAAAGCTTGGGAAATTTATCCGTTTAGTTCCAACACCTGCTATTCATGGCTTTGTGAATGGTTTAGCTATTGTTATCGGTACAGCTCAGTTTAAATTTTTTGAGGGTCAGGGCTATATGATGTATGTTCTAGTGGCTTTAACTATGGCTATCATGTATCTTTTACCAAAATTTACAAAAGCTATTCCAGCTGGACTTGTTGCTATTATAGTAGTGACACTTGGGGTTTATTTTACTCAAGCGGACACACTTCTTTTAAGTGGCTTAGATGATATGAGTAAATACGCAGGACAACTTCCAACATTTGGAATCCCTGAGTATATTTTTAGCCTTGACGCTATTATCCTTGTTCTTCCTTACGCTGTTATTGTCGCTATGGTTGGGATAATTGAGTCCTTACTTACTCTTTCTGTTTTAGATGAGATTAGTAACACTCGAGGAAGTGCAAACAAAGAGTGTATAGCTCAGGGAACTGGAAATATCACTTGTGGTTTTTTTGGTGGAATGGCTGGATGTGCGATGATTGGTCAATCTATCATCAACTATACCTCTGGGGGAATTGGAAGACTCTCATCATTTGTTGCGGCTGTTGGACTTATCATCTTAGTGGTATCTATGAGTGGGGTTTTAAATGCCATACCTGTAGCAGTTTTAGTGGGAATCATGTTTATGGTGAGTATCGGAACATTTGAGTGGTCAAGTTTTTCAAGACTTAACAAAATGCCTCGTACAGATGCTTTTGTTATGGTTGCTGTTACTATCATCACGGTATTTGAAGATTTAGCCATAGCGGTTATCGCTGGTGTTATTATCTCTGCACTTGCTTTTGCTTGGAAACACGCTCGTATCTGGGCAAAGAGTCACATAGAAGAGGATGGAACTAAGGTTTATGAGCTAGATGGTCCACTGTTCTTTGGAAGTGCTAGTACATTTGGAGATAACTTTGACATACCAAATGATCCTCCAAAAGTTGTGATTGACTTTAAAGATGCAAGGGTAATGGATAGTTCTGGTGTTGAAGCCATAGATGCCATCACTAAAAAGTATGAAGAAGCTGGTAAAAACTTACTGCTCCGTCACTTAAGTGCGGATTGCAAAGCTATACTAAAACAAGCTGGTCCACACTGTACTTATGAAGAAGATGACCCAACTTACAAGGTTGCTTTTAACTACTAACAAAATTTATTTTGTTAGTTTAATTCCAGAGTCAAAAATAATACCAACTCCAGAATATCAAAATTTTATGAAGAATTAATTTTATTATAATATAATCACTTCTATGAAAAACAAGCCTTTAAAATTTAAATTTTTTTTAATATTTATTTTTCCGTTATTAGCTTTTTTATATCTATCTTATTTTTTCATTCAAAGCACTTACAAAGAACTTAATAACATCTCATACTTTAAACTCTCAACAACTATAACAAGTTCTTTAAACAACTTACTTCATGAACTACAAATCGAAAGAGGTCTAAGCTCTGGCTACATTGTAAGAGAAAATAAACTATTATACAAAGAAGGTTTGATAGCGCAACATGAAAAAACAGACAAAGCATCAAAAGAGCTATTTAAAATAATTGGATTACAAGAAGATAAAATAACATTAGATCAAGATATTATAAACTTCAAGGCAAAAACTGTCATCATAAAAATACTGGACGATTTAAAAGGTCTCAGTAATATAAGGAATAAGGTATTAAGCTCTGAAATTAGTTTTAAAGATGAGATAATATACTATAATAAAATCAATAAAAAACTTATTTTGTCTATAAAAACATTTAATACTACTCTGAGAGATATTGAAGATGATGCTATAGCTATAGTTACTCTTCAAGAGTTAAAAGAATTTTCTGGACAAGAACGCGCTTATATATATAATCAACTTTTATCAAAAGAGATAGAGAGTGTTGCACTACTTCAATTAAAACAACTTCAAGATAAACAAGATGAGATGATAAGTCACTTTTTTTTAAACGCTTCTAAGCAATCAAGCAAAATTTATAATGACAACTATGATAGTAGAGTTAAGCATCAACTTGAAGTATGTAAAAAAGGTGTACTTAATAATACAATGGATTTTAATGATGCAGATGAATGCTTTAAGATAAGCACAAACTATATAAATATTTTTTCAGATATCTCAAAAAAGATACTCAACAACTATAATAAAAAAACCACAAGTATATATGAAAGCTCACTACAATACTTGTATATCACAGCAATTATTTGTGCTTTGTCATTTATAGCTATTATTATACTCGCTTATTTGCTTGTGCGATTGGTAAAAAAAGAGGAAAAAAA
>JALSLJ010000082.1 GCA_026988315.1 Sulfurimonas sp.
AGCTGATGTTACAGTAAGCGTTTCATCTTGAACAGGTTTTGCACTGTTTGTACCATCATTTGAGTCATTAGTATCATTGCCATCTACATTTATATAGCCATCTGTAATAACAACTTCTGTTCCATCCTCTGTAATTAATCTGCGGTACTCACCTCTTCCATCCGTTAATGTAATTTTTAACTCTTTATAAAGAGAGTCATTAGTATCTGGATTGTTAGTTATGATATCCGCACTTTGACAATCTTTTGCTAATGTATTAGCATACACATGAACTATTGCACACGAAGATGCTAGTAGCTCATTATCTATCCCATTTTCTATCATCTTAGCGATATCACCTAAGTAGGTAAAAGTTGTAGTTGCTTTGGCAACATTACCCAATCCTTGGAAAAATTTCGCGTTTTCTGTGCCTGGAGCTGCTGTTTCAACCTTCTCAAATACTGCTATCGCTTTTTCTAAATACTCCATCACTTTTGGATTATCTTTAGCATTTTTTTGAATCTCTTCTGCAAATCTTGCAAATGCTTCATCATCGCCTGTAGCACGAGTAGATCTCAATGCTGGAGCCGCTGTAGCTGTTGAACTATCTGCAACCATTCCAATTAGGTCGCTTGTAGTAAGACCAGCCGCACCCATATAAGCACTTCCTAATGTCATATCTTCACTTAGAGTTGTTCTATTTGCATCACTATCACTCTCTAAAGCAGAGATAACCCCTGTAAAATCACCATCATTTAACATTTGTTCTATCTCTAAGCGATCTTCACCATCTGTGTTTGAACAACCACTTAACAATAACATTGCTCCAATAAATGAAGCCATTAGCATTTTTTTCATCATCATTTCTCCCTGTATATTTTTTTATCACAAACAATTATATCATAAACAATATTTTGTTTTTATATTAAAATTTAATTTTTATATAAAATTAAAACTTATCTTGCAAAATAAATAGATTCTTTAAAAGCATCATTTATGCTCAAATTTGGTAAAATTTCTTCATGATAAATACAAAAGAGTATATTTTAAAAACCATTAAAAATCGTCCCCTTATAATTGATGGGGCGATGGGCACACAACTCCAGCAACGAGATGATAAAATCTCTAAAGAGGCATGGGAGGGTAACGAGGGGTGTAATGAACTTCTAAATGTTACTGCACCTGAGGTTCTTAGTGAAATTTTTCATGCGTATCTAACTGCTGGTGCTGACTTTATAACTACAAACACCTTTGGCTCATTCTCGTGGGTACTAGATGAGTATCAGATAGGTCATAGAGCTTATGAGCTTACAAAAGCTGGAGCAGAGCTTGTAAAAAAAGAGTGTGAGAAATTTAGCACGCCTGAGCATCCCCGTTTTTGTCTTGGTTCTGTTGGTCCTGGTACAAAACTACCATCATTAGGTCATATAACTTATGATGAGATGTATGAAGGATACACTGAGTTTTGTTTAGCTCTTATAGATGGAGGGGTAGATGTTTTCTTACTAGAGACTGCTCAAGATCCACTTCAGATTAAAGCTGCACTCCATGCATCTCAAGAGGCTTCAAGACAAAAAGGGGTAGAGATTCCTATTATGGTATCAGTTACAATAGAGTTAAGTGGAACAATGCTTATCGGAACTGATGCTGCGACTATCGCTACCATATTAGAACCTTTTGATATTTTAAGCCTAGGGTTCAACTGTGGAACTGGTCCAGAGCAGGTTTTAAAACATGTTAAAACTCTCAGTGAGCTTTGGCATAAACCCATAAGTGTTCATGCAAATGCTGGTCTTCCTCAAAACCGTGGGGGTTACACCTACTACCCTATGGGTCCAGATGAGTTTGTAACGCAACAAGAGAAGTTTTTAGACTATGATGGAGTAAGCTTTTTAGGTGGATGTTGTGGAACGACACCACAACATATAAGAGCTCTTGTAGATAAAGTATCTAGTGTTAAACCAAAAGAAGCAGCTGGCTCACATCCAACCTCTATAGCTTCACTTTTTAACACAACTGAGTTGATGCAAGAACCAGCACCCTTGCTTATGGGGGAGCGTTCAAATGCAACAGGCTCAAAAGCTTTTCGTGAGCTTCTCTTAGCAGAAGATTATGAGGGAACTCTAAGTGTAGCTCAACAACAAGTAAGAGCGGGAGCTCATGTTATAGATGTCAATGTCGGCTTTGCAGGACGAGATGAAACTAAAGATATGAACGCCGTTATGGGGATGTATAACCAAAAGATTGCACTTCCTCTTATGCCAGACTCTACTCAAACAACTGGACTTGAAACTGCTTTAAAAAACATAGGTGGTAAGCCCATACTTAACTCTGTAAACCTTGAAGATGGGGAGGAGAAATTTGATGCGGTATGCTCTTTAGCTAAAAAATTTGGAACCTCTTTAGTATGTCTTACTATTGATGAAGTTGGAATGGCTAAGAGTGTTGAAAATAAATTAGCAGTAGCAGACAGAATAATAAACCTAGCTACCACTAGACACGGTATAAAAAAGCAAGATTTAATTTTTGATGTATTGACATTTACACTAGGAAGCGGGGATGAAGAGTACTGGGATGCTGGGATTAATACCATCGAAGCTATCAGAAAATTACGCCTTAAACATCCAGAGGTTGGGGCTACATTAGGCTTATCTAACATCTCTTTTGGACTCGATAAAGATGCCAGACCTTATCTTAATTCTATGTTTTTGCACCATTGTATAGAAGCTGGACTCACATCTGTTATCATCAATGTAAAGCATATTATCCCAATCAATAAAATAAGCCAAGAAGATCAAGATATATGTAACGATTTAATTTTTAACAAAAAACCAAACGGGGAAGCTCTTTTCGCATTTATTGAGCATTTTTCATCCAAAGAGGCACTAGATACAAGTGCAGTTGATGAAGAGTATTTGGCAATGAGTGATAAGGAGAAAATAGCTAAACTTCTTATGGATGGAGATAAAGAGAGGATGATTCCTCTAGTGGAAGAGGCTCGTAAAGAAATCGCTCCCGAGATAATTGTCAATGAGATTCTTATAGATGCGATGAAAGTAGTTGGTGAACTTTTTGGCTCAGGGCAGATGCAACTGCCATTTGTACTTCAGAGTGCAGAGACTATGAAAAAAACAGTTGACTTTCTAAACCCATATTTGCCAAAAGTAGAAAAAGATGTAGATACAACTCTAGCACTCGGTACTGTAAAGGGTGATGTTCATGATGTTGGGAAAAATCTTGTTGACATTATCCTCTCAAACAATGGTTTTAAAGTAAATAACTTAGGGATAAAAGTTGAACTAGAAGATTTTATACAAGCTACAAAGGATGGTCATATCTCTGCATTTGGGATGAGCGGACTTTTGGTTAAATCTACTCAAGTGATGCAAGAGAATTTAAAAGCTCTCAAAGAGGCAGATATCAAAATCCCTGTTCTTCTTGGAGGGGCGGCACTTACAAGAACTTTTATAGATGAGTTTTGTCGCCCTTTTTATGATGGTCCTATCTTTTACTGTAAAGATGCTTTTGATGGAGTAACTGCCATGAGTCGTATAGAAGCAGGAAACTTCGATACTGATTTGCATGGAAAAGAGACTCAAGAAAAAGTAGTTAAAGAGAGAAAAGAGATAATCATTCCACCTTTTTCAGAGTTAAAAATGCCATCTCGTGATGTAAAAGTTCCAACCCCTCCATTTTGGGGAAGACGAGAGATAAAACTAAGCCCTCAACAAATAGAGATGGCTTTTGAGTGGATAAACCACAAGATACTATTTAAATCTCGTTGGGGATATAGTTCAAAAGGGATGAGTAAAGAGGCTTATCAAAAACAACTTGATGAAGTTGTTTGGCCAGCTTATGAAAAACTAAAGAAACAATTTTTAGATGAAAAACTTTTTGAACCAACTATCATCTATGGCTACTGGCCATGCCGTTCAGACGACAACACCTTACTCATTTTTGATGAAAGTGAGGGTTACCACTCAGCAGACGAAGTAAACACAGAGCCACTAGAACATGTTATGGGCAGGGCCATAAAGCAGTTTACTTTTCCACGCCAAAGCAAGAAGCCACACCGTGCTTTAAGCGATTTTTTTCATCAGGACAGACATGATGTTATAGCACTAACATGTGTGAGTGCTGGTGGCAAACTAAGTGATGTGGAAAGAGGTATCATGGATGCTGGAAACTACACAGAGTATTATCAATTTCACGGTCTAGGAGTTGAGCTAGCAGAAGCGTTAGCAGAGATTGCTCACAAACAGATAAGACTTGATTTAAATATAAGTGATAATGAGGGAAGTAAACTTAGTGATGTTCAGATGAACAAATATCAAGGAAGTCGTTATAGTTTTGGTTATGCTGCTTGTCCAGACTTAGAACTAAACCGTCCTTTATTTGACCTACTAAAACCTGAAGAGTTTGGGATAGAGTTAAGTGAGACTTTCCAGATACATCCGGAACAATCAACATCAGCACTTGTGGTATATCACCCTAACGCTACTTACTATAATGTGTAACTATCTTCTTCTATAACTAAGAGCCTCCAAGATATGGCTCTTTTGAATAACTTCACTTGCATCTAAGTCAGCTATAGTTCTTCCAACTTTTTGAATCTTTTTTATACTTCTAAAAGAGAGTGTAAATCTGCTTATAGCCATATCTAAAACATCGTGTGCCTGCGTATCTAAAATACAAAATTTTTCAATATCTCCATCACTAAGCTTTGCATTAAATCTGTCTTGTCCTCTATTTTTAGCAAATATATGTGCTTCAACTACTTTTTTATGTAGCTCCTTTGAACTAACACTTACTTTATCATCTCCATTTACATTTTGCATCACAACATTTAAGTCGATTCTGTCTAAAAAAGGGTCTGAGAGTCTGTTTTTATATCTCTGAATTTCTAAGTCGCTACATCTACACTCTAGGTGCTCGTTTAAAAGGTTTCCGCACGGGCAAGGGTTCATCGCACCTATAAATAAAAAATCACTCGGATACTCAACTTTAGAATTTACCCGCGAGATTCTTATGCGATTGTCTTGCATAGGCTCTCTCAATGCTTCAAGAATATTTTTTGAAAAGTGAGGAAGTTCATCGAAAAATAAAACACCATTATGAGCCAAACCCACTTCACCAATTTGAGCCTTGTGAGAACCCCCACCAAATACACTTGCTAATGTGGAGGTATGGTGTGGGCTACGCATATTCCTATGTGGCTTAAACTCTGGTTCTATTAATTCAAGTGCCTGCAACTTAGCAACATCAAGTATCTCATCAGACTTCATAGGTGGTAAGATATAGCGTAGCCTTTTTGCAATCATACTCTTGCCACATCCAGGTGAGCCCTCAAAAAGGATATTGTGAAAACCTGCCGAAGAGATAAGTGCCGCCCTTTTAGCAATCTCTTGCCCTTTAACATCCGAAAAATCATCCAAGTATTCTTGAGTGTAGTAGTATTTCTCTTTCTCTATCTCATAAAAAGGGTATTCAATATTTGTTTGTTCTATACTTGGGATCACCGTATTTTGATTTTTTAATAGTCCCATCGCTTCCTCAAGGTTTTTCACACCGTAAAATTCAATATTTGGAATTTTTGATAATTTTTTCAAACTCTCATGCGGAACGATAGCTTTTGTAACTACTTGTTGATTTGCAAGTGAAAGAAGTAATGGGTACAACAGAAGGTTCTCTTTAACGCTTCCATCAAGTCCTAATTCACCAAAAACAAACCACTCAGAAAAATCATCTTTTTCTTGATTGAGAGCTATCATCAAAGCGATACTTAAATCAAAATGGCTACCATCTTTTTTTAAATCTGATGGACTAAGAGAAAGCGTAACCCTCTTTGGTGGAAACTTAAAGTCATTAGATAAAAGTGCAGACTTCACACGCTCTTTTGACTCATTGATAGAGATAGATGTCATCCCAATAACACTAAAAGATGGCAAACCCTTCGTTAGAGTTGACTCAACATACACAACCTTAGCATCTATCCCCTCATATGTAGCACAAAGAATTTTTTTCATAATTTTTCCGTATAGTTTTTTTCATAAGTCACACATCTTTCATTAAGCATTCTATACACTATTTGTAAAAAAATTAAAAAATATTGCATTTTGTCATTTTTTTTAATTCAATCTACAATATTACCCAATTTTTCTAGCAGTTAAAAATAAGTAATCTTTTCCAGTAACTATAACCCTATACTTTTTTTGTTGCAGATACTTTTTACAAAAATGTATATCTTTTAAAACTAAACTAAGTTCAGAAAATTGGTAGTTTGGAGCCTTTGCTCCATATATCATCTCCCCATCAATCCATCTACAATTTGGAAAGCCCAAGATGATAGCTCCATCTTTTTCTAGGTAGTTTTGATAGAGGTTCATAAAAGTGGCATTAAACTCTATGTTTGAACTTTGCAGAGTTCCTATGGAGATGATGAGGTCAAACTTTTCTAGGTTGAGTTCATGGAGTTTATTTATATCATGGCAAAAAAATGCAATATTTTCATCTTTGAACTTATCTTTTGCGTACTCTATTGCCGATTTTGAATAGTCTATCCCTACAAACTCTTTTATCTCAAACTCATCAGATGTGAGCATCTCTTGTATCACTTTAAACTCATCGCCCTTGTTTATTCCAAGATTAAGAACTCTTTTTTTTGCTTTAATGTTTATAAATTCTAAGGCTTTTTGGTAATGATACAAAAAAGAAAATTGTTTTGATTTGTCTATGTTAAAAAACTCGCTATCTACACCATACTTTTCACTGCTTTTATCTGTTTTGTGAAAAGAGGCATCAAGGCAAAGTTTTTGAAATCTAAGAGTTACACTTTCAGTATTTACAATAGGGGTTAACATCTTCATAAAAAAAAGTTGCGCCAAATCTATAAAGGCTTTGTAACCAATGCTTTGTAACTGTGATTCTAACAATTTAGCTTCAACAACTTCACCATCTTCTAGTTCTAGCTTTTCAAATAGCTCTAGTATCTCAGATGTAGTTTTTCCACTTAAGTCCATCTAGCGGTGCCTTTTATGCCCACGAACAGCTTTTCCTGTGTAGTTCTTTTTAAAACATCTCTGACAAATGCTATACTTTGAGTTGATAGGAAGAGCCACTTGGCAGATTCTACATCTAGGAACAAAGTGACTTTGTTGTAAAGACTCCTCTATAAACCTGTTGAGAATATGTCGTGATTGACGAGCTTTTTTCTCATCTACAAAATACTCATCAAACCTGTAGCTCAACCAAAGATAGAGTGAAATCTCTTTGACCATATCCTCTGCTCGAAGTAGCTCCTCTGTGGTTTGGGCATAGCTACCAACAAGAGCTGGAGGAAGATAGTGAACTGGTTTTTTATGTTCAAGACTAAGTATGTAAGATTCAAATGCTGCTACAATATAAGGAGATTTAAGAGTAAGTGGCGCACAAGCGAGATGATATTTTGTAGCTATATCTAAGTTATATTCATCTACTATGATAGCAGCCTCAACCATATCACTAAGGTTTGAGGCTCTAAAAGGACCGTTGAACTCCATATTTTTTACAAAAAACTTAAGTATCTCTGTGAGTGAACTCTCCTCTAAGATACTTCCAACAAGTTTTATATGCTCTAGGTTTGCCATAACTTTAAAAGGTATAGTGATTTTATGCGCCTCTTTAAAAAAGTTTTTCTTTACAATTTTTAGGGCTTCAGGGTTCAATGCTCCAACAAAGCCCTCTTCATCTAAGCCATACCTACCAGCACGACCAGATATTTGATGCACCTCTGAGGGGAGTAAGTTTCTTTGGCTTACCCCGTCAAACTTTTCAGCTTTAGAGAAGAGTATGGTTTTTATAGGGAGGTTCATACCCATGGCTATAGCATCTGTTGCTATGAGTATTTGAGTCTCTTTTTCCCTAAATCTTCTCGCTTCTTCCCGTCTTACTTCTGGAGAAAGATTTCCATAAACAACACTTACGCTAAAAAATCTTGCGAAATTTTGCTTGAGTCTTAACACATCTTTTCTACTAAAAGCGATGATGGCGGTTCCCTCCTCAACATCTTCAACATCAGTAGGACTATCTAAGAGTGTAAGCGGATTTTTTCGCTCAAACTCAATGATTTCAAGCTCTTCACCAAGGTACTCAGCTAAGGCGATGATAGCTTCTTTAGAGTTGCTTGAACCTGTCATGATTATCTCTTTTGCAGGTGCTCCGATGATAGCATTTGCCCATGCCCAACCACGGTCACGGTCATCTATCATTTGCACTTCATCTATCACACAAACATCTACATCCACCTCAAAGTTTAACATCTCTATGGTGGAGCTTATGTGTGTAGCATCCTCGTTTAAAAGTTGCTCCTCTCCCGTTATAAGTGAGGCATCTATCCCTTTTTCTTTTAAACCCTCATAGCCCTCTAATGCTAAAAGTCTTAGTGGAGCAAGGTAGTAGCCAGTATCTGCCTCTTGAAGCTTTTGCATTGCTTGATAGGTTTTTCCGCTGTTTGTTGGACCGATATGCAGAGTGAGTTTTCTTCTAAGCTCACGGGCTAGTGGAAAAAGGTTTTTAAAATCTCGTATGGTTCTCGCTAAAAGTGCTTGTCTTTGTTTTTTTATGAGTTGGTCATGGATGCTTCGGATAAAAATTCTAGTGGTTTTACGAATAATTTTTGGCGTTATGATGAGAGATTTTGGCAGTAGTTCAACTAAAAACTCATACACTTTGTTGTGGAGTTCTTCATCGCTAAAGTGAAGCAGTGTTGCATACTCACCACACTGCTCAACCAAAGCGTTTAAGTCAGTTAAAAATTGCTCTTCATGCTCTTTCTTTGCCTCGCTTAAAACATCTTCAAAATCAAGTTTTTTACCATCCCATATATCTTCTAAAAGGGAGTTGAGCTCTATATGAATCTCTAAGATATACTCTATATTTGTTTTAGAATATGGAAGTGTAAAACTTTCTATAACCTTTACTAAAAGCTCCTCTTCATGAAGCTCTATCTCTACTATGTCAAGTTCAATTCCTATGATATCTTTTAAGATATTTTCATTTAAAAGTGGATACTCTACCTTGGTTTTTGGTGGAGATATCCGAAGTGCTTTTGAGATCTCTTTATTTGTTAAGTATGGATGGGGGTCTTGCAGGTTTTGTATAAAGCTATCTATCTCGTCTTGCTTTTTAGAGATGACACTCTCTTTATCTGCTTGTATCTTTTGTATAATCTCTTCAATACTTGCATCTTGAAGATATTCATAGCTATAAGGTTTTGTATTGAGGGTTAGGATTTTGTGAAAATACTCTCCAAATATATGGTACTTTAGAGAGGCATTAAACTCTAAAGAATCATCTATATCAAAAGTTCCATCCAGTGCTTTTTCTAATTCACTTTTTTTCAAATCAAAACGGATATGTTTGAGTTTTGATTCCATCTTTTGTATAGTTATTTTTTTGCTTCTCACATCCATAAAAGCTTCAAAAAGAAGAGCTGCTTCATCAGATGATGCATCCAACTCCTCTAAAATAGACTCTATCTTTTGAGTTCTATCAAGGTTAGGTGTTTTTGGAGTGTTGGATCTATAGATAATTCCATTTGCTTGAAAAAAGTTTAAAATATCTTGACGGAGGTCACTATCAGCCTCAGACCAGAGCATCCGAGCTGTTTTTAGAAGAACTTTTTTGTTATGCTCAATATCGTAAATGCCTAAAGTATGAAAAAGTTCACTAAGTGTTTGAGCATCAACCCTCTCAATTCCGAGGTCAAAAGGGTCATCATCAAAGTACTTTCTGATTCTTTGATTTATTTTTACATTTTTTTTATTTTTCTTTGCCATGTGAAATTGTAACTAAATCGATATAACTTTTATTACTAAATGGATAAAAAATTTAAACAAAATTTTATTTGAATTTTAAATATGCGTAAAAAGAGTAGTGAAGCCTCATACAGATTTGTAAATGATGATGGTATTGTTGTTGAAATTATCACTCATATTTCTAAAAAACAACAAAACGATACCTTCAGTGAAGTTCTAAATTTAGAAATAGATGGTACGAAATGGCTAGGAGAACATGAAAGAAAAGAGTATATGCCAAATATTGAGATTGAAAAGGAAATTGAACTAGTTAGAAATATGTCCAAAGAAGCGATAGAGCAATTTAAAAATGAAGTATTATCGAAAGTTTGAAAATATA